>NZ_JBWKYN010000020.1:0-44564 GCF_059423785.1 Arcicella sp. GW458-12-2-14-TSB2
ATTAAATTTAGCCAACCTTTACAATAATATATTATAAAACACCTATTTAAACTTTACTAGCATCGTTACAATGTTTGATGTCATCCCTGTTGTACGAGTATAATGCCCATAACGTAGTTCAAGACTGTTCCACTCTTTGATTCCCAATATACCATTGGCAGGGACAAACCTTACTCCAGAGCCAATAAATGTACTATTGAAGCCAGAAATGTCGTAGTCGCTTGTATAATAAGCACTGTTAATATCATTTTTTCCATAAGGATTAAAATATTTAACGGCTGTTTGCGTGTTATATCGATAAAAAGGACTCAGCGAAACATAAGGGTTCAATTTGACAGTGGCTTCCAGATTCATCGTATTAGCCTTCATACCCCAGTCGTCCATATAGTATCTATAGAATGCCCTCAAGATAGTACGGTCTCCTAAGAAATAACTTAATCGCATACCTACAGGCAATTTCATACGACTACCCGGCAGCCTTTCTACACTTTCAGAACCATCTTTGAAATAAATTCTATGAAAAGGGGTACTCAATAAACCTTCTTGGTAAGCTGGTTCGGCAGTCACCAATACTTGTAATCGCTTATTAATAATCTGTGAAAGCGAAAAGGCAAGATTATAAGAATTTCGCGGTCGGTAGTCAATTGGGTCACGGTCTCCGTGTGCGCCAGAACCATAATTGTTTGGACGAAGTTCTGGAGGTAAAATAATAGACCAAGTATCGAAAAATGCACCACCTTTCACACTAAACTCACGGTTGTTATCTTTTGAAGCTTTCGCAAAGCTTAGGTTAAAACCATAAGATTTATAATCATATTCAGTTGAATAAGATACACTCAGTCCTTTTGTTGTCCTGTTTACATCGTTCTTCATGCTCCAACTGATGGTAGGATAGAAGTGAGTATCTTTTCGTGATGCCGACGAAACCGTTAACGGGTCTATATTATCAGAAGACGCTGACGTATAAAAGTCTACATTTAAATCAATATTAACAGTATGCAGACGGTTTTTTGAATCATATTTTGTCAATTTTAAATCAATTGAATTGGCAAAATCTCGTAGCTTTTCTGTCCCAATTCCTCCAGTTACAGCGGAATTATTACCTTCTTGTCCATAATAGCTAGATACAAAATTTACTTCTTCAACTTTAAGTTTTCTTTTTTCATAAGAGGAGGTTTCCTCTGTGGTTTTGTCTTGTCCAAATGTATTATTCAACATTGCTGTCATTAAAACAGCAACTGAGAGAATTATTTTTTTCATCTAATAAAGGATTAAGTGGTTGTTTGTTGCGATACTGTAGGATTTAATGATTTGAGGAGTTAAAGGAGTTTTAGCAATTACGTTAACATCTAAAGTCTCCAATCAAAATTTTCAAGTCATCAAATCTTTTAGTCTTCAAGTCCTGAAGTCTCCAAGTCTATAAATTAAATCCCTTCAATTAGTTACATCCACATCCACCACCACTTTTCCCACCATTGGCACCAGAAGCACCTTCACGATACATGTAGAAACTCTGTTCAAATTTTTCAGATTTTCTTGAAGCCAATTCCATTTCAGAATCATTAATCCTACTTTTTTGATATTCCTTTACTGAAACACACGATTGACTTGATAGCCCTACTAACATCAAAAAGGCTATGATATATAACTGTTTTCTAGTTCTCATTTTATTGATAAAAGTTTAAAAAGCTTCTTTATTTGATATTAATATTTTTGGATGTAAATATTTTATTTTGGTCATCCACAATGATACAAGCGATACCCTGCATTTGATTGATTAGGTTTAGTCCAACTTTTACACCCATAACCATTACAGGAGTAGCCATTGCATCTGCAATTTCTGCATTAGGGCTTAGTATCGTAACACTCTTGATACCTGCTACTGGCAAGCCTGTTTTAGGGTCTATGGTATGCGAATACTTTTTGCCATCAATTACCACAAATTTCTCATAATTACCAGAGGTCGCCACGGCTACATTACTGATGTTTAAGGCAGAAAAGCTATGTTGTTGGGCATTTGGGTCAGCTATGCCAATAGTCCATGATTTACCATTTGGCTGTGTACCCCAAGTGGTTAAATCACCCGCCGCATTAACAATACCACTTTTTACCCCCTTTGCTATCATCAACATTTTGGCTTTTTCTGCGGCATAGCCTTTCCCGATGCCCCCAAAACCAATCCGCATACCTTGCTCTTTTAAAAAAACGCTTGAATCATGAGCATTCAGGATTACGTTTTTGTAATTGATTAATCGAACAGACTGTCGGGCTATTGCAATATCAGGCAAAGCTGTCATCGTTAAATCAAAATTCCAAAGGCTTTTATCAATAGACCCATAAGTGATATCAAAAGCCCCTTGGGTTAGTTCCGAAATTTTGAGCGAACGTTGAATCAACCCAAAAACCTCTTTATCAACTTTTACAGGCTGAATCCCTGCGTGCTGGTTAATCAAATTGGTTTGGCTATCATCTGAAAATGTAGTTAACAATTTTTCAATCCTTCTGATTTCATCAATTGCTTCATCTATTCTTTCATTCGCCCAATCAGGATCCTGATGCACAACGCTAATTTCAAAGGCGTTGCCCATTAGTCGGAGCTTTTTTTGATGAACTAAAAGAGGAGAATCACTAATGAGCATGGGTAAGTTCTTGAATTTCATGAATAAAGTTTTCAGAAGTCAACGTGTTTGGATAGCCCTCCCATTCTTTGATTTTTTTGCCATTACTGTCTATTAGAACCGTCAGTGGGAATTTACCTTGATTGTTGTATTTATCGGCTAATAATTCATTCTGAGTGGTCTGTTTAGCATCTAACTGATTTTTCTTTAATCTCGGAAAGTCAGCTTTTACTAAAACCAAATTTTCGTTAGCATATTTTTGAAAAGCTTCAGACTCGAAAATTTCTTTTTTTAATTTAATACAAGGAATGCACCAGTCAGAACCTGAAAAATTCAAAAGGATATATTTTTTAGATTGGGTTGCTTCTGACTTAGCTTTTTCAAAATCTAATGTCCAATCTGGATTTGAAAAAAACATTAAAAAGCAAAGTGATACAATGATAGATTTCATAATAATTTGATTGAGTTTAACTATAAACCACTACGGTTTTGCCGTCTGTGGCGGTTTTATATATTGTGAGCCCTCTACTTCCAAAACTGTTTTTACCCGACCCTGTTAACGAAAACCTTGCACCATGTGCCGTACAATAATATTCGTTTACATTAAAAATTACTTGTCTTTTGGGTTCGTGTGTACAAGTTTGAGTAGCAGCTACAAACACACCAGAAGAAGATTGAGCTACCACAATGCCACTTTGTGTAATGTATCCGCCTACTTTATTAAGGTTTGCTGATGAACTAGCAGATAAATCAATGGTTAATAATCGATTGGTGATAGTACTAAGGTCTGTTCCAGTAGTGGGGGTAGTAGTTCCCGTTCCTGTCCCTGTTCCTGAACCAGTACTCGAGCTTGCGGGAGAAATTGTTAGCGCAGGCAGAACAGAATCCTCAGCTTTGGTACAGGCGCTAAGAACAGCCATAAGAGCAGCACCTCTGAAACCGATTGACTTTAAAAATTCATGACGTTTCATAAGTATATTAAATAATTTATAATGGTTATTGAATCGCTTAAAATTGGCTTTGTCCCAATCTTATATAGAATACAATATTTTTTACTTAAATATTGCTTGATAGAAAGAATAAGTTTAAAAAATAATTCAGACGATTTGATGAATAGACTATTGTAGATTTGATTAAAAATTATTTCATTCAGCTATATTTGTTAAACACTAAGTATAATCCTGTAGTATCTATAATTTTTTAAATCATACAATGAAGAATAACCCTAAAACTTTAACCGCCTGGACAATGTACGACTGGGCAAATTCTGTACACTCTCTTACCATTACTTCAGCTATTTTCCCGATTTATTATCCTATTGCAGCAGTAATGTTGCCTTCAAAAAGCAGGACCTTAGATTTTTTTGGATTTCAACTCGAAAACACCGTTTTATATTCATACGCAGTTTCTGTAGGTTTTTTATTATTGGCTTTTTCTGTACCATTAGTATCTGCTATATCAGATTATACGGGCAACAAAAAAGCATTTATGCGCCTATACTGCTACCTTGGTGCTATTAGTTGTATGTTGATGTATTTTTTTGTGGAAGGCAGCTATTATTTAGGCACTTTTGCTTTCTTATTTTCAATCGTCGGTTGGGGGGGAAGTATCGTCTTCTATAATTCTTATCTGCCCGAAATCGCTACGGAAGACCAATACGATAGGCTATCGGCCAGAGGTTTTACCATGGGATACATCGGTAGTGTGATATTATTGATTCAAAACCTGACGATGGTGCTAAAACCAGAATGGTATGGTGGCATTACTGGGGGAGAGGCTTCAAGAATCTCATTCTTGACGGTGGGTATTTGGTGGATAGTCTTTGCTCAATATTCATTTCATTATTTGCCTGATAACGCTGTCGCTCAAAAACATGGAGGAAACTGGATTTTTAACGGGTTTAAGGAGTTAAAAAAAGTATTTCATGAATTAGAGAATTTAAAAAATACCAAGCGTTTCTTGAGTTCTTTCTTCTTTTATAACATGGGAGCGCAAACTGTTATGTATCTGGGGGCATTGTTTGGTAGTGAAGAGTTAAAATTGCCTTCTGATGCTTTGATTGTAACGGTGCTATTAATACAACTTGTAGCTATTGTTGGAGCATATCTTTTTGCTAAAATTTCCGAGAACATCGGTAATACTAAATCGTTATCTATCATTGTGGTTTGCTGGGTAGTTATTTGTATTGCGGCCTATTTTGTTACTACTCGCAATCAGTTTTATATTTTAGCGACAGGCATTGGTTTTGTGATGGGAGGGATTCAATCGCTTTCACGTTCAACTTATGCTAAACTAATTCCAGAAGAAACGCCAGACACGGCTTCTTACTTTAGCTTTTATGACGTTTGCGACCGTCTTTCAACTGTCATCGGTACGTTTATGTTTGGCTTGGTCAATCAGCTAACAGGAAGTATGCGTATGAGTGTCCTTTTCCTTACCGTTTTCTTTATCATTGGTTTAGTGATTTTATCAAGAGTACCATCTCAGAAGGTTTATAGGTAGCTATTAGCCTTGAGCCATAAGCTTTGAGCTATGAGTTTTTAGTATTTAACTTTGAACTTATATCTCAAGGCTCACAGCTCATCGCTCAAAGCTTAAAATGTCATTCTCCCGACAATTTGAGACAATTAATTCTTAATTATACGTTACTACGTAAACTATAATCCTCCTTTTTTCGTACTTTAAGTAAATACATTTAAACACAAAAAGGAAATGAAAATCGTCATCATAACATTAATTACTTGCATGGCAATATTAACGAATTGTACCGCACAGGAAGAGTCATCAGGAGTTACTCACCACAAATTTACTGTTGTGAAGACAGATGCTGAATGGATGAAAATTTTAACGCCAGAGCAATTTAAAGTAACCAGAAGAAAAAGCACTGAATTGGCATGTTCTGGGGCTTATTGGAAAAACCATGAAAAAGGAATTTACAAGTGTGTATGCTGTAAACTTCCTCTTTTCGACTCACAAACAAAATTTGAATCGGGTACAGGTTGGCCATCTTTTTATAAGGCTATCCACAAAGATGCAATTTTGGAAGTAGCCGATAATAGTTTTGGTATGGAAAGAGTAGAAATACTTTGTAGCCGTTGTGGCGCTCACTTAGGTCACGTTTTTGAAGATGGTCCTAAACCAACAGGGTTACGTTATTGCTTGAATTCTGTCGCGTTAGATTTTGAAAAAGATGAGAAAGTGAGTAAGAAGTAGCTTTGAGCTTTCAGTTGTGAGCTTTGAGCTTTTTTATATGAAACGAGGATAGTCTGATAAATCAAACTATCCTCGTTTTGTTTTATTATGCCATGCAACAACATCAAACAATCTTTTCCAAAAACACACTTAAACTTTCTTCATGGGGAACTTGTAATTTCTTGCGAATTTTCAACCTAGCCGTTTCCACACCGCGTGCTGAAATATTCAAAAGTGGAGATATTTGTTTATTGCTAAAATCCATTTTTACAAAGGCACAAAGCCTAAGTTCTCGCTGAGTTAATTCTGGATAAATGCTTTTTAGTTTTTTAAAAAAATCATGGTTAATCTTTTCAAAATTAACATCAAAAATTTCTATGAAATCACTTCCAATTTTCTCCGAGTTTAACTTTTTATAAATATCCAATAACTTTTTCTTCGATTCATCACTTTTTAGCAAAGTCTTGAGCTCTTGTAAATCTGTCTTTATATCTTGGAAAACTTCCGTTTTTTGACTGAGCATTAATGTATAATTGGCTAGTTCTTTGCTCTTTATAATAATGTCTCTATCCAACTCCTCCGTATATTTATCAATCTGTGCTTTATCTTCTTTTAGTTTTAGTTGTTCAAGCTCTAGTTCTATTAATTTTTTAGATTTTTCTATTTCATTTCTGGTTTTAAGATGCTCCATTTCAAGCCTTTTTTTAATGAGTGAATAAGCGTATCTCAATGCAAAAATGACTAAAAAAACATACACTAAATAAGCAAAAGTAGTTTGATACCACTTTGGTTTTATCGTAAAAATCATTTTCGCTTCTGTTGCCTCAACACCGAGGAGGTTTCGCGCTTTCAAGGTAAATACATATGTGCCGGGACTCAAATTTGTGTATTCTTTGAAAGAATTGTTTGTCCAGTTAGACCAATTTTTGTCTGTAGGATTCAATTTATAACTATACTGAACACCAATATTTGAAATTAATTGTGGCACAGCAAATTCAATTCTTACTACTTCAGCACCATTAGGAATGTCTATTTCATGGTTAGCGTGATTAATAGGCAAATCATTATCTGTTTGATCTATCAAATAACACATTCTACTAATCTGGGTAACAGGCTGTTTTTTCTGCTTGGGAATTTTTGTGTCATATAAAAAAAGCCCATTGTGTGTCCCAACAAATACTTTGTCATTATCCAAAGGCACTACTACCTCCATCCCTTTATTAAATGTTCCTTTCAAATTAAGAAAAGTGTTTTTTTCGAACACTGGATTTTTTTCTGTAAAATAGCCCAACTCATCGTCTTCGATAGCCCACGTTTTGTGTTTGGATTTGAATATTTTTCGAGTGTTCTTTTGGGGATTTAGAATCGTATTCAAGGTAGGATGTAGCACAAAAGAATTCGTATTTTCATCAAATTGATAAATTCCTGTATTAGTTGTAAAAATGGCTCTTCCTTCATAATTATGTACATTGATATTGAAAGGAGAAATAAAGCCATTGGTATTGGTGTAGTTTTCAACGGATTCTACCTGCTGATAATCGTTATCTATTCTGATTCTGAATACCCCTTTATATCCATGACAAACCCAATAAGTATTGGGGCTAGTGTCTGGAGAAATATCACGGGTAGATTCATTAAACCCTTCAATTTTGTTAGTAATAGACCATTCCTTCCCATTCTTTTTTACTAAATACAGCCCATTATAATTTGAGCCTAAATACCAATTAGGTTTATTGGCAATTGGCGTAATTTTCCAAAACCCCGTTGGCGTAGAAATTTTTTTAAAAGTATTATCCGTGATTTTTAAAATACCATTATTGTGCGAAGCAATGATGTCGTCACCAAAGTTTTGGATAGTCCATGTTTGTCCTTTTAATTGATTGATGGCTTTAAAATCATAATTATTACTCATAATATTTTCTGGAATAGTCGAGTAAAATATGCCTTGGTTGGTCGCTAAATAGATTTTCTTGTTTTTAATCAGGATATCATAAATGGAGGCTTTGTCAAAAATATTCTGATAAGATGAATTGTAGATTAAAAAATTTAAGCCGTTATTTTTTAATACCCAAATGTCACCTTTTGAAGTTACAAAGAAATTAATAATAGGATTATTTTTGGTAATGTTCTGAAATTCAGCATTGTACGACAACGTATTGTTTTTATAGTTATACCACAACAATTTTGACCCTAGCGTACCTATTAAATACAAATCATCACTTTTCCGAATCCCACAGTTGAGTTGGTCATTATCGTTTACTGAAAATATTTCTTTAATAATGGCTATCTTTTTGGTTTGTATATTTCCTAAAAAAATCTTTCCGCTGCGCGTCATTATTAATATCTCATGGGTCACTTTTGTAGGTAAAATGGCTGTAGTAACTTCATCTTTAAAATAGCTTGCAGGGAAAATGGGTTCTAATTTCTTACTTGAAAGATTTAGCGACAAAATCCCTTTTTCATAGTCTTGAATGAAATAGTTATCTTCTATTTGGCTACCATACACAAATGTTTTTGGTGCACGGATAATCGTTGCTACATTTTTATTAATGACAATCAGTTCGTTGTACGACATTAAAATAATGTAATCTCCTATACTATTGGCCCTCCATATATTCTCAAAATTTCGATTAGATAATTTCAATTGATTGACCATCGAATGGAATACATATTTTCCATAAATGTCTTTTTTTAGGATACCAAAGTCGTTGTAACCTCCTGCATAAATTTCTCCCTTTTTTGTTTTTACTAAACTATATATAGACGAATTGTTAGGTAAAAATATCTTTTTCCAATTGTTCCCATCATAACTGAGAGATCCTTCATAATTGCCAAAAAACATGGTGCCATCGTTGGCCTCACATCCGATACTGAAGTGTGAATCACTTTTGAAATCACTTTTAACAAAACTTAAAATAGCAGGCTGGGCTTTGGCAGAGTTATCTTGACTTACCTCTTGCGTGGCTTGTGCAAAAAGTGAATTACAACTAACAATTTGAAGATGGAATATTATTAAGCTCCTAATAAGGTTAGAAAGGTTTTTCATATTTTTTACTGATAAATTAAAGCAATCATCTTAAGTGTCTACAAAGATACAATTTTATATGCAAATATTTATATTAATTACACTTATTAAAGTATTGAAAATTAGATAGATATAAATATTAAAGTAGTAATAGCGTAGTAGTTTTTAAAATCAAACGTAATTGAAGTGTATACGTTTTTTTTAGTTATGCCTATGTGCGTCTTTAATATTGCTCTCGGTTTTTGAATAGCCCAAGCGTTAGCATTGAATGATTCAGCCTCTTGGGTTTCTTCAAATCAGGTATTTTATTCCAAATTTTTAATCTTAAAAAGTTTATGAAATTTAAAAACTACTTATGTTTATTATTGCTGAGTATGTGTACTCTTTCTGTCTTTGGGCAGTCTGTAGAGATACGAGGAAAAGTAATTGATGGTAATTCAAATGTGCCTATATCAGGTGTTTCTATTAAGGTAAAGAACTCTACAAAAGGTACAACTACTAATGCAACAGGAGAGTACCAAATCAACGCAACGCCCAATGATATTTTAATTTTCAGCTTTATTGGGTACAAGCCTCTTGAAAAAGCAGTGGGTAATACTACTTTGGTGAATGTAAAGTTAGAGGAAGACATCAAAGATTTGAATGAGGTGGTTGTGATTGGTTATGGTACACAAAAGAAAAGTGTTGTGACGGGTGCCATTTCTAGCGTAAAAGCAAAAGACCTTGAAAATGTTCCAAGTGGACGTATAGAAACAGCCCTTCAGGGACGAGTATCTGGGGTGACGATTGCTGCTAATGCTGGTCAGCCAGGTTCTGCTTCTACAGTTCGTGTGCGTGGACTTACTACTTTTGATACTTACGGAGGTAACAACCCTCTTTGGGTAATTGATGGCGTAATTATCGATAATGGAGGTATTGGTTTTATCAATCAATCAGACATTGAATCAATTGAAGTATTGAAAGATGCGGCTTCATTAGCAATTTATGGTGCAAGAGCGGCCTCTGGAGTAATCTTGGTTTCAACCAAGAGAGGGAA
Source organism: Arcicella sp. GW458-12-2-14-TSB2 (assembly GCF_059423785.1). Lineage (NCBI taxonomy): Bacteria > Pseudomonadati > Bacteroidota > Cytophagia > Cytophagales > Flectobacillaceae > Arcicella > Arcicella sp. GW458-12-2-14-TSB2. The sequence goes on from NZ_JBWKYN010000020.1 coordinate 9,872, forward strand.
ATCTGGAAAACTAAGTGTGAATTATACAGGGTTTGTAGGTTCTTCAGAGCCAGCTAAGCAGTTAAAATTATTGAATGCCTCAGAATACGGACTGATTATGAATGAAAAATCTGTCGCTGCTGGTGGAAGTGTGCTTTTCCCTAATCCCTCATCATTAGGAACTGGAACAGATTGGCAAGCTGCTATTTTTAACAACAGCGCTAAGCGTTCAAACCATGAGTTGAGTATTAGCGGTGGAAATGATGTATCAAGCTTTTTCCTTTCAGTGGGTACGCAAAGCCAAGAAGGAATTGTGTTAAAAGATATTTCTTCATACAGAAGAGATAACATTCGTCTGAATTCAAACCATAAGCTATCTAAATATATTTCGATAGGTCAAACATTGGCATACTCTCACCAAAAAACTGTTGGGTTAGGTAATACCAACAGTGAATTTGGTGGCCCTTTGAGTTCGGCAATCAATTTGGACCCTATCACTCCTTTGGTAGTAACAGACCCAACAGCGGCTGCTTCAACAATCTATACGACGAACCCAGTATTGAGAGATAGCGAAGGAAGACCTTACGGTATATCCTCAATCGTTGGACAGGAAATGACAAACCCTATTGCTTATCAGCAAGTAAGACTAGGCAATTTTGATTCATCTGATGATTTTGTAGGAAATGCTTTTCTTGAAGTTACGCCAGTTTCAAACTTGAAATTCAAAAGTACGATTGGGGCAAAACTTTCGTATTGGGGTGGTGACTTTTTTACACCAAAATATTATTTAAGTGCTACTACGAGTGCCATAAAGAATACTTTTAGCAGAGGAACGAATAATGGCTTAGGTTGGAATGTTGAAAATACAGTAATGTATAATAAAAAAGTTAGCAATCACAACATTGGAGTTTTGTTGGGTCAAGGGCTTTATATAGATAATATTACTACAGGAACAAGCATCACTTATTCTGATTTGCCAGTGAATACTTATCCTGATGCATCATTCAACTTTTCATTGCCAGCAGCCCAAAGAACGGGGAGTGCGTATACTGGAACCGAACACCGTGTAACGTCTTTATTTGGTCGTTTAACGTATGACTTCAACGAAAAATATTTGTTTACAGGTATTATTCGTAGAGACGGTTCATCAAGATTTGGAGGTAATAACAAATACGGTATATTCCCATCATTCTCGGCAGGTTGGGTAGTTTCAAACGAAAATTTCTGGAAAGAAAATGGTATCGTTAAAACGTTTAAAATCAGAAGTGGATACGGTGTAACAGGTAATGATGCCATTCTAAACTTTGGTTATTTATCTACTATTGTTGGTGGTAGAAACTATACTTATGGAACAGGCGGAGTAGATATTATCACAGGGTTTAGCCCGAGTGCTCCTTCAAACCCAGATTTAAAATGGGAAGAAACAGCCCAAACTAACATTGGTATCGATGCTACATTGTTGAATAACCTTACGTTGACATTAGAAGTTTACCGCAAAAAGACTTCTGGAATTCTACAAACGATTACTTTGCCAGGTTATGTAGGTGCGACAAGTAGCCCAGTAGGTAATGTGGCTGATATGGAAAACAAAGGTATTGAACTTGAACTTGGTTACAGAAAACGCTTTGGTGATTTCAATTTCTCTGCCAATGGTAATGTTTCTTACTTGAAAAATGAAGTGACTTTCTTAGGAAATGGTATTTCATTTATTACGTCGGGTGCTGCTGGTTTTCAATCGATGGGGTCAATTACCCGTACACAAGTTGGTCAACCATATAATTCATTTTTCGGATTCCAAACGGCTGGCATATTCCAGAACGTAGCTGAAGTGAGTGCCTACAAAAATGCAGAAGGCAACGTAATTCAGCCAAATGCAAAACCGGGTGATTTCAGATGGGTTGATACGGATGGAAACGGGACGATTAATGATGATGATAAGAAATTTCTTGGAAGTGGATTACCTAAATATACCATCGGCTTAACCGTCAATATGGATTATAAAGGCTTTGATTGTATGATTTTCGCGCAAGCTTCAGGTGGCAACAAAGTTTTCCAAGGACTTCGTCGCTTAGATATTCTTAACGCTAACTATCAAACCCAAGTTTTAAACCGCTGGACAGGAGAGGGGACATCTAATAGTTACCCAAGATTAACCAATAATGATACAAACGGAAACTTTGGAAAGCCTTCTGATTTCTATTTAGAAGATGGCGATTTTGTAAGATTCAAGATTATTCAATTGGGTTATACCCTTCCTAGCAGCATTACTAATAAAATTGGAGCACAAAAATTAAGATTGTTCTTAACAGCAGAAAACCTCCTGACAATAACAAAATATACTGGTTATGACCCAGAAATTGGAGGTAATGTTTTTGGTATCGACAGAGGGTATTATCCTCAGGCTCGCTCAATCCAATTTGGTCTTAATTTAAAATTTTAATGTAAAAATTATAAAAGATGAAAAGTAATAAATTCAAATATTCTCTTATCGCAATAGCAACATCTGTACTTGCTTCTTGTAGCTCAAGCTATCTTGAAGTACTTCCGAAAGGGAGTAGCTTGGAGGCAAGTTATTATACCAATCAATCTGAAGCATTTGCAGGCTTGGTAGCAGTATATGATGTCATGAGAAAAAACTCTGGTGGTTTTGAAAACATGATTACCATGATGAATGCTGGTTCTGATGACCACGTTGCAGGGGGTGGTAGTGCTACAGACGGACTTGGCTTACAAACATTTTCAAACTATACGCTAAGCCCAACAACTATCCCTGCTAGTTTTTGGAGTGACCATTATCAAGGTGTTTTCAGAGCTAACTTTTTGCTGTCAAAATTACCTGCCATTCCAATGGACGCCTCGTTAAAGGCTCGCTATGTAGGCGAAGCACAAGCATTGAGAGCGCTGTATTATTTCAATTTAGTGAGAATGTTTAAGAATATTCCACTTATTACAACGCCGCTCCCATCTTCTGAAATCTATAATGTTGTTCAGGCTGACCGTGCTGCTGTTTATACGCAAATTGAAAAAGATTTGAATGATGCCATTGCCGTATTGCCTAATACTGTTCCTGCAGCCGATGCTGGACGATTGACAAAAGGCGCTGCTCAAGCATTACTTGGTAAAGTGTATTTGTACGATAATAAATTGACGGAAGCCGCCGCACAGCTTGCTATCGTTAATGGAACCCCTGGAGGAGCAAATCCTTATGGATACAAGTTGCTTAGTAATTTTGCTGATTTGTGGGTTTTCGCGAATAAGTTCAATACCGAATCTATCTTAGAGGTAGCGCATACTAGTGCAAGTAATGCAGGTTGGGGAAACTGGGGCTCTGGTACTGACGAGGGAAATAGCGTAGTACAAATGGTTGGACCAAGAACCCTTACTCGTCCAGCAGGTTCTACAGCACCAGCCTATTATTCAGGTGGTTGGGCATTCAATCCTATTACCCAAGATTTATATGATGCTTTGAAAGATGACCCAAGATTTGCTGCTACTATTTTGGATGCTAAAGCCTTGAAAGCCGCTAAACAAATCAGTTATATCTCTGCTTATCAGGATACTGGCTATTTTATCAATAAGTTTATGCCGAAGCAATCTGATGTTTCGACAGGTTTGGGAAATGTTGAATTGAACTTTAGACAAAATTCATATATTATCAGGCTTGCAGATAGTTATTTAATGGAAGCGGAGGCTTTAGGCGGAACAGGTGCAAGAGCTCAAGCGTTATTAGATGCCGTTCGTTCAAGAGTTGGATTGCCTTCTATTCCAGTTTCGTTAAACGCTATTGCCAATGAACGTCGCTTAGAACTTGCTTGCGAAGGACACCGTTGGTTTGATTTAGTAAGAACTGGAAAAGCAGCAACTGTTTTAGCGAGCAGAGGTTTCAAAGCTGGTAAAAACGAAGTATTCCCCATTCCTTTTAAAGAATTAGAAAATACTAAAATCAAGCAAAATCCTAATTACTAATAATTAAGAGGTTGTCTCAAAAAAGATAAACCAAATATTCTTTATTTTAAAACCTCACCCCCAGCCCGACTACGCATCCCGCTCTTTTCAGAGAGGGGAGCTTTAAGTCCCATGGTTTGCTCCCCTTCTCTGAAGGAGAAGGGGCTGGGGGATGAGGTTTTGGGAAGACTATTATTGGGCGAACTTCCATTTGAAACATCATCAACTATCATCACTGCCAAGTCGATTCGCTTTTACAGAATCGATTTGGCAGTATATCTCTTCACTTGTCTTGTCTCAGACAATTATCCCATAAATATGCGCGCTGTTATTCAATCTATTATTTTATTCATGATTTGGGCATGCAATGGCAAATCGCTCAATCCTACTATTACGCCACAACAACCTGTGGTTACTACGCCAGTAACACAAAATAACCCAGTACTGAGTTATTGGCTTACTACCTCTGACCAATCTGTTTTGTTACAAAAACAAGACGATGTACAATTTTTAAAAAGTGTTAGCACTAACCCAACAATTGAGCTAGATACTACGCAGACGTTCCAAAGCATTGACGGGTTTGGCTTTACTTTAACAGGCGGAAGTGCAAAATTAATCGGACTTTTGAATGCCACTGATAGAAATAATTTATTAAACGAATTGTTTGGCAAGGATACTAAATCAATCGGTATTAGTTATTTAAGAATTAGCGTGGGTGCTTCAGATTTAGATGAAAAAGTATTTAGCTATAACGATTTAGCAAGCGGCGAAAAAGACGAAAGCCTTGCTAAATTCAGCTTAGCCCCTGACCAAGAATACCTTATTCCTATCTTAAAAGAGATTATCAAAATTAATCCTTCAATTAAAATTATGGGAAGTCCGTGGTCGGCACCCGTTTGGATGAAGACCAACGGGAAATCAATCGGAGGGAATTTGTCACCAGAATATTATCAAGTCTATGCAAAATATTTAGCAAAATATATTGTAGAAATGAAGAAAGAAGGCATAACGATTGATGCCTTAACGCTTCAAAATGAACCACAGCATGGAGGCAATAACCCTAGTATGGTAATGAGTTCTTCAGACCAAGCTAATTTCGTAAAGAATAATTTAGGACCCATTTTTCGTCAAGAAAATATCAAAACTAAAATTGTTGTTTGGGACCATAATTGTGATAATCCAGATTATCCAATAAATGTATTAAACGATATAGACGCTAATCAATACATCGATGGTTCGGCATTTCACCTCTATGCAGGAGACATCAGTGCACTATCAAAAGTACAGGCACTTCATCCCAATAAAAATCTGTATTTTACGGAACAATGGACATCATCAAAAGGAGCTTTTGCAGGAGATTTACAATGGCATATTAAAAATGTAATTATTGGTTCAGTAAAAAACTGGAGTAAGGTTGCCTTGGAATGGAATTTGGCGAATGATGCTAGTTTTCAGCCACATACGCCTGGAGGATGTACGGAGTGCAAAGGTGCATTAACGATTGCTGGTTCAGGCATTACCCGTAATGTAAGTTATTACATCGTAGGACACGCTTCAAAATTTGTACCTACTGGTTCAAAAAGAATTCAGAGTACTACTAATAGTAATTTACCAAATGCTGCTTTTATGACGCCTGCTGGAAAGAAAGTTGTGATTATCGAAAACGATAAAACAGTAGCTGTGGATATCAATGTTAAGCAATCAGATAAATTGGCAACGGTTTCTTTACCTGCTGGAGCCGTTGCAACGATTGTTTGGTAAGACTATCCAAAGAGTAACTAAATATATTGGTTTTAAACGAAGACAATAAATGAGGAAAATATTCATAATTGCGTTCTTTCAATTAATAAGTTTTTATACATTCTCTCAAAAGTATTTGTCTGAAATACAGGCATTTGAGAAAAAAGATTCGATTGATATGCCTCCAATAGGCAAAATCGTTTTAGCAGGAAGTTCAACGTTTCGACTTTGGACTACCTACAAAGAGGATTTAAAAGAATTTCCTGTGATTAACAGGGGTTTTGGTGGGTCGCAGATGAGTGATTTAAACTTTTTCTTTGAGAGAATCGTGACCAAATACAAACCGAAAATAGTGTTGGTTTATGAAGGAGATAATGATTTGAGTGCGGGCGAAAGTCCAGATTCTATTTTCAGGGAATTTAAGGAGTTTGTCCAGAAAGTAAAAACACAATTGCCTACTACTAAAATCGGTTTTTGCTCTGCTCGCCCTAGTTTGGCAAGGACACATCTATTAGACAAGCAGAAAGCCTTGAATGAATCAGTAAAACAATTCTGTAAGAAAAACAAGAATGTTTATTTCTTAGATATTCAAAAAGCATTTTATTTGCCCAATGGCGAACTGATGACTGATATTTTTGTAGCAGACAAACTGCACATGAATGCGAAAGGGTATGAAATTTGGGCGGAGGAAACCCGAAAGTTTTTGCGAAAGCAGTATAAGTAGAGCAGTATCCGATGCTTGTTAAACATAACTCTAGCAAGAACAGAAACCCCCTCATCAATAGCGACGGACTTAAGTCCGCCACTATTGATGAGGGGGTTAAATTATTTTGTTAAAAAAAGTTAATTCTCTCTAACATTTCTTTTCAATACATATTTAAAAGCTGTACCAGTTAAAATATAACCAGATGTAGTAGCTGTTGAAAATACTTTATAGTTTACATTCATCAGTCCGCTAGCGCCTAAGTCTTGGGCTTGTGCCACCATCCTAGCTAAGATTGCTTCTTTTTCTTGTTGATCATTTCCTCTTTTCAGCATTCTCCCTTTGTACTCCTGATTGGCTGTCAATGGAAATTCCTCCGAAATGGTCAATTTATCCATTTCTTCGTAGTTTTCTTTAGGCTTTTCATCACCCTGCAAAACGTCAATAGCGTATTTATCAGGTATTTTGAAGCCTAAACCTGTATGTTGGTCATAACCACCACTTTGGTAGTTGGGACTATAGTAAGAAGTAGGCTGAAAGGTTTTGGTTGGCTGACAATTAGTCAATAAAAATGTCAAACAAACAAAACCTAGCGTTAACTTAGTCCACTTAGATACTTTCTGAATCATAAATTAATACCTTTTCCCAAAGATGTTTACAATCATCTATAAACTTTAGATGGAGGGGATGTACTTGATATTCGTCGTGGCCAGCTGCATCATCAAAAACCGTTAGTTCGCAGAAATCATAACTACGGTCAATTACTGGACGGTCTGTAGCAGCAGGAGGCCCTACACTAAACGTTTTAATACTTTCGATATTGCCAAGCGACTTTACGCCCTCTACGAATTTTTGACGGTCAGCTTCTGACAAGTCTTTCTTTAACCAAAAATTTACTACGTGAACAAACATAAGTGATTTTAATTTTGAGTAAAAATAAGATTTAGTAACCCTAACAATGAATAAATTATAAATTATCTTTTTCAATAACGGCAATCATTCTTTCGCCTAGTTCATCAGATGCCTTCATTAATGGCAAACGAACATCTGGACCACTGATTCCTTTCAATTCAAGGATTTTTTTAACACCTACTGGATTCCCTTCTTCATATAAAAGAGGGTCAATCGCTAAGAAATGTCCTAATAGCTTACGAGCCGTCGCAAAATCGCCATCCAAAGCCGCATGAATCATCGTAGTGAATTGAGCAGGAATAGCATTTGCGATTACCGACATAACACCTACGCCTCCGCAAGCAATAATAGGTACAGCCTGTACGTCGTCACCAGAGATTAATAAAAAGTCTTCAGGTTTATCTTTATAAATTTCCATACATTGCTCGATGATACAAGATGCCTCTTTAACACCGATAATGTTTGGATGTTCGGCTAATTTCAGCGTAGTAGTCGCCGACATATTGATGCCCGAACGCCCAGGGATATTATACATAATTACTGGCACCGGCGAAGCATCAGCAATCGCTGAATAATGAGCAATTACTCCACGAGCTCCCGGTTTATTATAATATGGGCATACCGAAAGGATGGCATCAATACCAGTAAAGTCCGTAGCTTGAATCGCCTTGATTACCTCTGGCGTATTATTTCCACCAAGCCCATACACGATTGGCAAATTCTTTGAATTATGCTCCTTGATAAATTCTAATATCGCTATCTTCTCTTTTGTGCTTGTTGTAGCAGACTCTCCTGTGGTTCCTTGAACTACTAAGTAATCTACACCACCGTCGCTTACGTGTTGTACTAATCTTTTTAACCCTTCATAATCAATACTTCCATCTTCAAACATTGGGGTTACTAAAGCTGGAGCTACGCCGTGGAATTTTGGTCTCATTTTTGGATTTTTTACGATTATACCATCGTCTATATTTGAAAAATTATTGGTCTGTGTGGTAATTTGAAAATTTGAAAGTGTGTTAATTTGAAAATGAGAAAGCTTTATTAATAAATAGTCAATGGATTAATTAATAAAAAATCTCAAATCTCAAGGCTCATCGCTCAAATCTCACAGCTTGATTCTCACCATCTCTAAAAACTCATCTTCTGAAATAACTTGAACACCCAATTTCTGGGCTTTTTGCAATTTTGATGGACCAGCGTCATTACCAGCTACCAGAAAATTCAATTTTCCCGAAACGCCGCTTAATACTTTTCCACCATTTGCTTCAATTTTTACCTTCAAATCATCACGTTCGAAATTTTGAAAAGTTCCCGAAATTACAAAAGTTTTTCCTTCTAAACTGTTCCCTTCCACAACAATTTCGGTAGTTTCATGGATAAATTGTAGCTTAGCCTCTTTCAAACGAGCAATATACCGTTGATTATCCTCGTCTTGGAAGAATGCCACAACGCTTTGTGCGATTCTGTCACCAATCTCAGGAACCTGCAAAAGCTCTTCGTAACTAGCCTTAGCAATGGCATCTATGTTATTAAAATACGAAGCTAATTTTTCCGCTACTGTTGCACCTACAAAGCGGATACCGATACCAAACAATACTTGTTTGAAAGGAATCACTTTTGATTTTTCAACCCCCGAAAGAATATTATTAATAGATTTTTCCTTGAAACCCTCTAAATTGGCTAAATCCTCTTTTGTTAAATCATACAAATCGGCTGGACTTTTGATGATGCCTTTCTGATAAAACAAATCGATAGATTCTGTTCCTAAGTTTTCAATATTCAAGGCCTTCCGTTGAATAAAATGCTCTATTTTACCTTTAATCTGAGGAGGACAACCTTTTTCATTCGGACAATAATGATTAGCTTCTCCATCTTTTCTGACCAAAGGCGTATCGCATTCTGGACAAGTAGTTGGGAATTGTACTTTCTCAAAATCTAAAGCTCTTTTACTAACATCAACACCCGTGATTTTAGGAATAATTTCTCCTCCTTTTTCCACAAAAAGGGTATCTCCAATGTGTAAATCCAGTCGCTCTATTTCATTGGCATTATGAATACTCGCACGTTTTACTACTGTCCCAGCCAATAATACAGGCTTTAAATTGGCAACAGGCGTAACATTCCCTGTTCTTCCTACTTGATAACTTACTGTTTCTAAAGTAGTGGTAGCCGATTCTGATTTGTATTTATAAGCAATAGCCCAACGCGGAGATTTAGCCGTGTAGCCTAATATTTCTCGTTGAGCAAAAGAGTTTATTTTAATAACAATACCATCAGTATTGAGGGGTAAATCAAAGCGTGCTTTATCCCAACGTTCAATAAAGGCAAATACTTCTTGAATATTACTGCATTTTTTCCATGTAGGTGAAACATTGAACCCTGCACTTTTCATCCAATGCAAACTTTCTTCATGACTTTTGAAAACCTCATCATACGCCAAAAATTGATAAAGATAGCAATCCATTTTTCTTTTGGCTACTACCGAAGAATCTTGCATTTTAAATGTGCCTGAGGCCGCATTTCTTGGGTTAGCCAACAATGCCTCGCCAATATCCTCTCGTTCTTTGTTCAACGATTCAAAAGATGATAAAGGCATAAAACCTTCGCCTCGTACCTCAAAAACAGCAGGCATATTTTCAGCCTTTACGCTAAGGGGTAAAGTACGAATGGTTTTGATATTTGAAGTAATATCGTCGCCTCTTACACCGTCTCCACGGGTAACACCTCTCACTAATTTGCCATTTTCATACCAAACAGAAAGCGCTACACCATCGAATTTCAACTCACAAATATATTCATAAGGCTCATTGTCGAGTCCTTTTCTTACTCTTTCATCAAAATCAAGTAGTTCTCCTTCATTATAGGTATTTCCCAATGAAAGCATCGGGAAACGGTGAGTTACTGCTTCAAATTCTTTAGAAATAGCGCCACCCACACGGTGCGTAGGAGAGTCGTTACGAACCAAATCAGGAAAGGCTTTTTCTAAAGACTGTAATTGTTCAAGAAGTTTATCAAATTCAAAATCAGATACTTCTGAATCAGCAGTGACGTAATATCGATAGTTCAGTTCATTCAACCTGTCTGTCAATTGGTTGATTTCTTCCTGTGGGTTCATTCAAATAAGCTTTTAAAAATTTACCGAATTTACCGCCAAAATATAAGTTATTTTAAATTTTCGAACTAAAATTATCTTTTTTGTTCATCAATGTTTACAAGGCTTTTTGCTTTTGTCTTTGTGTCTGAGTAGAATAAGTGGTAATTTTACCACGAAGATTTCAAGAAATTAATAAATTTACTCTTCTGATGACAAATACTTCTAAATCGTTCTCTATTGTTCAACTATTTATTCTTATTAGTATTCTTTCGGCTGCATTAGTTTTACGAGTAATAAATCTTGATAAACACGGAATATTTTTTGATGAAAAAGCATCGCTATTAGTCAGTCAGGGAATAGCGATAGAAGGAAGCACACAAAAAAACTGTTTTGCAACACCCGGAAAAACAACTTTTACACCCAAAGAATTTTGGGCAGAAAAATCAATACAAGATTACTTTGAAGCCAACAGACGAAGTGATATTGGCAATAGCCCTGCCTATTATGTCGTGTTGCATCAGTGGACAAAGTTGTTTGGATTGAGCGATTTCTCAATTCGCTTTCTTTCCGTAGTGTGGGGACTAGCCACCATATTATTATTAGCCTTTTTTGTAAAGGAGCATTTTAAGCAAACTACCTTAGCATTGATTTGTGCCGCTTTGATGGCAATAGAACCGTTTTTTATTGCTACTAGCCAACAAGCCCGAAACTACTCAATGAGTTTTTTCTTTACCTTATTGGCTACACACATTTTTTTGAAGATTATTCAACGGGAAGAAAAAGGAGCGAGCCCTGTTAAGTTATACTTGTTTTATGGTTTACTATCAGGCATTTGCTTATTGTCCCATTTCCTCACAGCTACTGTTTTTATAGCACATGGATTGTATGTCTTAATCTATGTTAGGAGACTAAAACCTTGGCTTTTCTTGCCCTTGAGTTTATTGATTGGCTTTGCCCTTTTTGGTTATTGGATTACCTACGGCGGAGGCGATTACACGTTTAGAACACTCGCCTATCAGGCAAAGGTATATTATCAGGAAGCCAGATTAGTCCCTAATCCACATGCAGGAACGATTGACCCTGCTACGCCCAAGAATGTATTTAAGAAAGCATTACCCATTTTTACAGATTTGTTCATTATCAGCAATGGTTTGACGAGTAAATTTGTGGGTTTCAAAAATATATTAATAGCCATTCTGATAGCTGGTTTTTCAATATTTTCAATCAGAAAATTCAATTTGAATGGAGACAAAAGATGGTTATGGTTTGTTATTATAGCAAACATCGTTTCGTTTTTTGTTTTTACCATTGCCAAGTTTCAATATTTAGAACTAATCAATTGTTTTATAATAGCATACCTGTTCTTTTATAATTTGAATAGTAAAACAGAAGAATATTCTAAGCAACTATTGGTGTTTTTAGCAATCTTGGGTTTTTTCCCAAGTATCTTTTTAGTGCTTGTTTCCTTTAAAAATGGACATACTTTTGGGTTAACCCAACGTTATTCTGGCTTCTCGTTTCCATATACCATTATATTTGTAGGCATAGCGCTTTCACAAGTAAAATGGCGTTTAAAGCCCTTGAATATTTTTATTGGTGTAGTACTGTTATCACATTTATTTTTTGTGGGTCAAACCATCAAAGATTTACTGAACGATGTATCTATTAAATATAATTATAGAGTAGTAGCAAGAGATAAAAATCCTTATTCTGTGATAGCAAAATCAATAGAAGAACGTTATCAAACAGGTGATACTATTTTGTATCCCTCTTTTATCGAAACTGTGTATGTGGCTGATACCATTGGAAAAGTAGAAGGACAGTCTAACGCAGATGCCCAATATGTGAATATGTATTTGCCAAAAGATGCGGAATACATCCAAAAAATTAATACTAAAGAACGGAATAAAATAATCTTAAAGAAAAAAGACGGACGTTTGATTGAGATTTTTGATTTAAAAGAAAAAACGTACCGCTATTAATGCATGAATAATATTTTAATTGCCCCTTCGTTGCTTGCAGCAGACTTTGCAAATCTCCAGAGAGATATTGAAATGGTAAATGCCTCTGAGGCTGACTGGTTTCACGTTGATGTAATGGACGGACATTTTGTGCCGAACATATCTTTTGGAATGCCTGTTATCGAAGCCATCAATCGCCATGCTACCAAGCCATTGGACGTACATTTGATGATTGAAAAACCAGAGCGTTATCTGGCTGAATTCAAACGATTAGGCGCTGCAAACATTACAGTTCATTATGAAGCTTGTACACATTTGCATCGAACTATTCAACAAATCAAAGACTTAGGGTGCTTGGCGGGTGTAGTGTTGAACCCTGCTACGCCAGTATCAGTATTAGAAGAAATCTTGCCAGATTGCGAGATGGTACTATTGATGTCGGTAAACCCTGGTTATGGTGGTCAAAAATTTATTGAAGCTACCTACGATAAAGTACGTAAACTTCGTAGAATGATTGAAGAAAAAGGCTTAAAAACTATCATTGAAATTGACGGAGGTGTAAACCAAGAAACGGGACAAAAATTGGTAGATGCAGGAGCCGATGCGCTAGTGGCAGGTAGTTATGTTTTTGGTGCTCAAGACCCACTTCAAACAATTGCTAATCTTAAAAAAATCAAATAATAGGTTGGTTTAAAGTGGAAATTTTAGAAAGAGTAATAATAAAAAACAATTTTCGTTTAAATTTATCAGTTAAAATCATAATCGCTTTATTAAACCATTGATAATGAGAATATTCTTTTTGTTATTATTCTTTCTCATTTCCTTTATTGCTACAGCCCAAAAAACCTTTTGGGCTAGTAAAGTAGTTGCTTTTTCTTCTGAGTATTCAGATGCAAAAACTACTAAAGAGAATCGTGCTATACAAGTTTTAGGAAAGCCCAGCAAATTGCCTCAAGTAGGGATTTCGGCCTGTGCTTGGCAACCGCTGACACAAAATAATACCCAAGAAGAGTTCCTGATTGTAAGTTTTGATACCCTTATGCCCATTCAGCAAGTGGCAATTGCTGAGAATTACGGACAAGGAAGTATTGTTCGGGTTGAAGCATTTGATGAATTTGATAACCTAAAAACTTTATGGATCAATAGAAGTGCACCAAGTAATGAAATTGGCAAAATGCTGAATTTGGTATTATCAAAACCTACTCCTTATAAAGTCAGAAGTATTAAAATAGTCCTGAATACTACCCGCACAAAAGGGTGGACTCAAATAGATGCAATTGGGATTTCGCAAGCAACTACTCCTATTAAGGCGGTTGTGAATGTGGCTAAAAACTTACCTGCTGCCGTTCTCAAAGAAAATCTGGGTAGTAATATAAATTCAGCTTATCGCGAAATTGCCCCTGTGATTTCGCCAGATGGTAAAACGCTATATTATACCCGATGGGAACATCCCGAAAACTTAGGGAAAGATAAAAACCAAGATATTTGGTATTCAGAATTACAGAACGATAGAAAATGGAGCATGGCTCGCCCGATGGCTGCGCCAATTAATAATACTGAACACAATGCTATTTGCGCCATTTCGCCTGATGGCAAAACCATTCTATTGAATAATGTTTACTTGAAGGATGGTTCGATGTTGAAAGGCGTATCAATGTCTACTAAAAATGACAGAGGTTGGGATTTCCCGAAAGCCTTGGCTATCAAAAATTTTAATAATAAATCTGATTACGCAGAATATAGCTTTTCACCCAATGGTAGGGTCTTGATTCTGACAGGGCAATTCAAAGAAACCAACGGAGGGAAAGACATCTATTTGTCGTTTCAACAACCAGATGGTACTTGGTCTGAGCCCGTTAATGCAGGAAAAGTAATTAATACGGCCGAAGATGAAGGCACACCTTTTATTGCTGCTGATGGCAAAACGCTATATTATTCAACAAGGGGTTTGAGTGGCTATGGAAGCAGTGATATTTTTGTAACACGCCGTTTGGATGACACTTGGCTGAAATGGTCGGAGCCAGAAAATTTAGGTGCGGGCATTAATACGCCCGAATGGGATGGCTATTTTTCAGTTTCAGCCTTAGGAGATTATGCCTATTATAGTTCTCAAGAAAATTCTATTGGCGATGAAGATATTTTTAAATTTAAAGTGCCTGAGTCGATTAAGCCCGAAACTGTTATTCAATTAACGGGCGGTGTGTTTAATTTTGCAGATAAAAAACTCATCGATGCCAAAATAAAGGTTCAGTCGTTGACAGATGCTGATACTGTTTGTGTAACGTTTGACCCACAAACGGGTGATTATAAATTGATGTTGCCAGCCAAAAAAACTTATTCTATTTCTGCCTCCAAAAAAGGCTTTATGCCGTTTTCTGAAATACTAGATTTTTCGAAGGAGAATAACTTTAAAGAAATAAAAAAGAATATTTTCTTATTACCAATTGAGGCTGGACAAAGAATGACATTGAATAGTGTATTTTTTGAACAGAGTAAATTTGACATTTTGCCTAACTCATATCCTGAACTTGATAGAATAGTAGTAGTAATGAAAGAGAACCCGACGATGGAAATCATGCTGGAAGGCCATACCGACAACCAAGGGGATTGGAATGCCAACCTAACGTTATCCAAACAAAGGGTAGAAGAAGTAAAAAAATACTTGGCAGACAAGGGCGTAGATATGAAACGTATCCAGACACAAGGATATGGGTCTACTCGTCCTGTGGCAAGTAATAACTCTGAAGAAAAAAGGAAATTTAATAGAAGAGTAGAGTTTATGATTGTTAAAAACTAAGCAATCTCTACACGTTTGAATAAAATCTCTTTTCATTAGTAATCGCTAATGAAAAGAGATTTTATACTTTCCAATGGTTTTACAAAGCCTTTTTTGCTCAGAAGTGTTTTATATTGCTAGACTATTTTAACAAATTGAAATTGTTTTTGTTTTTTGGAAGAGAATAAATAAGGTTTTCATGAGAGGTAAAGGTTTGACCATATTTTTGTTTTTATATTCTTTTTCATTTAGTATTAATGCCCAACAAGTGTTCTGGGCTAGTAAAGTATTGGCGTTTTCATCAGAGAATACTATCCCTTTTCAGCCTTCTGCCAATAAGGCGATTCAAGTATTAGGTAAACCCAATGTTTTGCCTCAGTTTGTGTCAAGTGGCTTAGCTTGGCAACCTGCTAAAAAACCACAGGTTGGTCAAGAATATATCAAAGTAGGTTTTGATACATTGATGGCTGTTCAACAGATATGTATTGCAAGAAGTTTTGGAGATGCCCCCATTTTGAAAATAATGGCCTTTGATTCTTTGATGAAAGAACACTTATTGTATGTATATAACGGTACGGCAGTAGCCCATGAAAAAGGTCAGATTTTGAATATTCTTTTGCCTGAGAAAACTTCATTTAAAGTACATGCCATCAGTGTTTTTGTAGAGAGTAAAGACATTAACGACCAACCACAATTAGATGCCATTGGCATTTCTGAGTCTGATAATCCCATTCAGGTAAAAATTAACATTGCTGAAGATGCTCCTAAGGAGATAGTAAGGTCCAACCTTGGAAAAGGAGTAAATTCAAGACATCAGGAATTTGCTCCAGTGATTTCAAGTGATGGCAAAACGCTGTATTTTACCCGAAACTATGTCAGCCTTTTGGGAAAACCCAAAGACCAAGATGTATATTTTAGTAATATTGATAAAAATGACAAATGGACGAAAGCCCAGAATATAGGCTTACCCATCAATACAAAAGACAAAAATGCTATTTTGGCTATTTCGACTGATGGCACAGAAATTTTGTTGATGAATAAATACCATGAAAATGGGAAGCTTTCTTCAGGAATATCTCGTTCGTTGAAAACGGCTGAAGGGTGGGCTTTCCCAGAAGAAGTAAAAATAGATAATTTCTACAACCAAAGTCCCAATGCCGAATTTACAGTATCTTCCGACGGAAGAATAATGGTGATGTCTATTCAACGAAAGAATACAGTTGGGAAAAGAGATTTGTATGTTTCGTTCAAGAAAGCCAATGAGACATGGACAGAGCCCAAGAGCTTAGGGAAAACCATCAATAGCATCGAACATGAAATGACGCCCTTTATTGCGGCAGATACCAAGACCTTGTATTTTTCTACACGTGGATTACCGGGATATGGCGATAACGATATTTTTAAAAGTAAGCGATTGGATGATACTTGGACGAACTGGACAGAACCAGAAAATCTGGGTGCAGGCGTGAACACTCCTTACTGGGACGGGTATTTCACCTTACCTGCATCAGGTGAATATGCTTATGTATGTTCCTTTAATGGGAGTAACAAGGAAGATATTTTTAAATTGACCCTCCCCAAAACAGTACAGCCAGACCCCGTAGCGCTATTTACAGGCAGGGTGCTGACAAGTACCGACAAACAGCCTGTAACAGCAAAAATTATGATGATTCCGAGGAATAAGTTGCTGAAAAAAGAAGAGAAAGTATATGAACCAGCCAATGGAAATTTCAAATTTGTGTTGCCTTTGAACGAAATAATAGATTTTATACCCAATGCGAGTGGTTATTTAGCCATTAATGAAACAATAGATTTGACAAAGGCAAATTCTTACCAAGAAATCAAAAAAGACTTGTACTTATTGCCTTTGGAAGTGGGAAACAAAGGAGTATTAAATAGCCTGACGTTTGAACAAGGTGAGGCTAAATTATTACCTATGGCGATGAAAGAATTAGATAAAATTGTTCAGGCAATGATAGAAATACCGACCCTAGAAGTACTATTTGAAGGGCATACCGACAATCAGGGAGACTTTCAATTGAACCTTCAGTTATCAGAAAGCAGAGTGGCAGAAGTAAAGAAATACATTACTAGCAAAGGTATTTCGGCCAACAGAATTACTACGAAAGGATGGGGGCAAACGCGCCCAATAGCTAGCAATGCTACAGAAGAACGGCGTCGTTTAAATAGGAGAGTAGAATTTACGATAACCAAGAAATAATGTATTTCTTTGGGTATGCTTAAAAAACCAACTATTTTTGTGTAAACTTAGTCTGACTTTTTTAGATTAAAGTTTATACAGCTAAATACTCAAAAGGTTCTAATGACAACTATCATCAATAATAGCGTTGAATTATTACAAGACTTCAAGAAAATGCAGGGGAGTCTTCGGCTTAAAATTTTAAAAATGTATTTCAATGCGAATGCTGGTCATATTGGTTGTTCGCTTTCTTGTATAGACTTAATGATTGCGTCATTATTGTCTCATAAAGAAGAAAATGAAACATTTATTCTTTCAAAAGGCCACGCAGCGGCTGCTCTTTATGCCTGTTTGCATGAAATCGGTGATATTTCAGACGAGAAGCTTGAGAGTTATTATAAAAACGGTACTGATCTCCCAGCACATCCAGCCCCTAATAAAGTAAAAGGAATCCCTTTTGCTACAGGCTCTTTAGGGCATGGCTTTCCCATAGCTACAGGAATAGCACAAGCGAATAAAATATTAGAAAACAATGACTTTACCTATGTGTTGATGTCGGATGGTGAAACCAATGAAGGCACAACTTGGGAAGCAGGACATTATGCTGTGGCCAATCAGTTGGATAATCTAATAGTAATGATTGACAAAAATGGGCTACAAGGGTTTGGCAATGCCAATGCGATTTTAGGCGTTTCGGCTGATGCTGAAAAGTGGAAATCGATAGGTTTTGATGTCATAGATTGCGACGGGCATGATGTTGAATTACTTTATCAACAGATTGAATATTTAAAGAATCGAAAAAATGGGCTTCCCAAAGTGATAATAGCCAATACTGTGAAAGGAAAGGGCGTATCGTATATGGAAAACAAATTAGAGTGGCATTATTTACCCATGAATGTAGAACAATACGAAAGGGCGCAAGTGGATATTCAAACAAAGTATTTTGATTAACATCATATTACCAAATAATATACATACAAACTTACCATTTCAAAGAAGCTTCTTGGAAATTGAAAATTATTAATAATGACCTACTCAGTAAAAGAAAAAATTTTAGCCCTCAAAGGACCAATTTTTGTTTATGGTGCAAGTGGATTTATTGGAGCTAATCTCTTCAACGAAATTTTTAAACTTAGAAACGATTGTTATGCCTTAACGCATGGTGCACAAAAAGCTTGGCGTTTGAAATTATTGAATGTGCCAGCAGCAAATATTGTTCATTGTGATATTGTTTCTAATTATTCCATTCAAGAAGTATTTAATATCTATAAACCTAAAACAATATTCAATTTAGCTGCTTACGGGGCTTACTCTAAACAAAATAACGTAGGACTTACCTATGAAACCAATGTAATCGGTACGGTTAATTTATTGGAGAATTTAACTCCCGACATGGTGTATGTTCATGCGGGGAGTAGCTCGGAATATGGTTTTAATTGTACTGCACCCAAAGAAAGTGACGCTTTAGAACCCAACAGCCATTATTCTGTATCAAAAATTTCTGCGGCGTATGCTATTCAGTTTTATGCAAATGTTTTTCAGAAAAATGCTATCAATTTAAGGCTATACTCTATTTACGGAGATTGGGAAGAGCCCGATAGACTCGTGCCAAAATTGATTGAACAAATCAGGTTTGGGAAACTCCCTAATTTTGTTTCACCAGAAATTTCTAGAGACTTTGTTTATATCACCGACTGTTTGGAGGCTTTTCTAGACGGAGCATTGAAAATGTCTGATGCTATCAGAGGCAAATCATACAATATAGCTAGTAGTATAAAAACAACCATTGGAGATTTAGTGGAAATCTCAAGAAAAGAGTTTGACATCCTTGAAGAGCCATCATGGGGAAGCATGGAAAAACGCCAGTGGGATTTAGCAGAGTGGTATGGCGACCCTACGGAAGCTGAAAAAGATTTAGGCTGGACTGCCAAAACGCCTTTAAATGTAGGCTTGCGTAAATACTTTGAATGGCAAGAGATGGTCAGGTATGAAGAGAAAGTATTACCAGCCTTTCAAAACCCATATTTGAATCCTGTCATTACGGCGATTATTGCTTGTTATAGAGATGCTCAAGCTATTCCGTTTATGTATGAGCGATTGGTGAAAACCTTTAATGATATGAAGGTTCGTTATGAAATAATCTTTGTAAACGACTGTTCGCCTGATAATACAGAAGAAGTATTGGAGGGCATCTGTAATAAAGACCCTAATGTAATCGGTATTACCCATTCAAGAAACTTTGGGTCACAAGCAGCATTTTTGTCGGGCATGGAAATATCAACGGGTGATGCTGTAGTGCTGATGGATGGCGATTTGCAAGACCCACCTGAGGTAATTCCAAGCTTTTATGAAAAATGGATTAAAGGGTATGAAGTAACCTATGGAGTAAGGGTACAGCGTGAAATGCCAGATTGGTTACATTTCTTTTATAAGACCTTCTACAGAATCTTCAAAAATATGTCTTACATCAACATTCCAAATGATGCTGGCGATTTTTCAATGATTGACCGTAAAGTGGTAAAAGAATTAGTCAACTTGCCTGAAACCGAACAATTCCTGAGAGGTTTGAGGGCATGGGTAGGCTTTAAACAAATAGGTGTTGACTATATACGTCCCGAAAGAATGTTTGGTGTATCCACCAACAATTGGCGTAAGAATATCTGGTGGGCCAAAAAAGCGATTTTCTCTTTTAGCTTTGTGCCATTAGAAATCATGTCTTACGGAGGTGTAATCATGACGTTACTATCCATCTTAGGAATTATTTGGCAGATATTAGCCAAGTATGTATTCTTTCCAGATACCCCTTCAGGTATTTCTACCGTTATTGTGTTAGTGATGTTTTTCGGAGGAATCAACCTGCTTGGTATAAGCTTTTTAGGGGAATATATTGCGAAGATTTTTGAAGAGACCAAAAAGAGACCAAAATTCATCAGAACGCGTGTGCGTAAAGGCGTAAAAAGGTATAATACCTCAGAAGAAATAAAGAGACTAGTAGAAGAACAAAGAAAATAATTAAGCGATTGAACAAATTGCTTTATCAATAATGAGAAGAGAATTTTCAGATGCCATAGAAAAGATAGCTCTCGAAGACGAGAAAGTGGTGTTTATTACAGGTGATTTAGGGTATAATGCTTTAGAAAACCTACAAAAAAAGATGGGCAAACGTTTTATCAATGCTGGAGTAGCCGAACAAAATATGGTTGGTCTGGCAGCGGGAATGGCTTACAAAGGCTTCAAAGTTTTTTGTTATTCAATCGCCCCTTTTGTGGTATACCGTTGTTGGGAGCAATTTAGGAATGACGTTTGTTTGCATAATTTACCTGTATTTTTAGTAGGCAATGGCGGAGGCTACGGCTACGGAATTATGGGAAGTAGCCACCATGCGATTGAGGATTTGGCAGGACTAAGTAGCTTGCAAAATGTAAAATGTTGGATTCCTGCATTTTCTGATGAAGTAGAACCTTTTGTGAATCAGATTATTTCCGAAGGTCGCCCTGCTTATTTACGTTTAGGTGCTGGGAAACAGACGCCTTCACTCGAGAAAGACTTTGATTCAATAAAATTATTGGCAAAGCCAAACAATGCCAAGGCAAGTATTATTGCATTAGGACCAGTTGTAGGGAATGTCATCAAGGTGTTAGAGAACGAAGAATTTAAAGATAAATTCAACTTATTTACTGCCTATCAATTGCCTTTGAAAGTAGAATCGGAAGCTTTTGCAATTATTCAACAAGCTAAAAATGTACTTGTAGTAGAAGAACACGTAAGTATCGGTGGATTAGCACAACAGCTTTCTATTCAGTTGTTAGAAAACGGGATTTCGTTAAATAAATTTATTAGCCTACGGGCACAAGGATACCCCGATGGTTTATATGGAGACCAAGGTTTTCATCAGGCGCAATCTGGACTAGACGAAAAAAATATTGCTGAAAAGCTGAGATTGCTCTTAGCTTAATTGCATGATGCTTGCATGTGAGTCGTCACTCACAAGTCAGAACTCTTACTTAATATGTCAGAAATAAAAAAAGAAACATATTTTTCTCAACTCGATGGTATTCGTTTTTTGGCAGTTATGTTGGTGTTGATTGACCATTGGATGGCAGAAAGAAATCCCCTTCCATTAGGGCATCTTGGTGTAACAATGTTTTTTGTATTAAGTGGGTTTTTAATTACCAGAATTTTAATACAAAGTAAATTAAAAGATGACCGAACAGGGCGAAGCCATTGGTTTTCGGTAAAACAATTTATTGTTAGACGAAGCATCAGAATTTTCCCTATTTACTTTCTCTCAATTTTTGCTTTATATTATTTTAATATTCCCCCTGTTCGTGAAACCCTGATTTGGTGCTTAACCTACAGCACGAATTTATACATTGCTATTAATCAACATTGGATGGGTACGATAGACCACCTGTGGTCGTTGGCTGTGGAAGAGCAGTATTATTTAGTATTCCCTTATCTGATACTTTTTCTACCTACCCGCCACTACCTGAAATTATTGGGTGCAATGATTGTCATTTCTATTGCTACACGGCTGTGGCTGTACTTCAACGGAACGCCTTGGTTAGTGCAATATGTACTGATGCCTACTGCTCTTGATTGTTTTGGTTTAGGGGGATTGATGGCATACTATTTTACCTTCAAAAAGAATGAGGTGTTTGATAAATTAGCCAATACTAAATTTATCGTATTTAGCTTTACTGCTTATGCTATCTGTGTAAGCTTAATTATCATGCAACAAAAGGAAACAGGCGAAGTAGAGAATTTTGGAAAGCTAGTAGTCGAACGTTTTTTAGGGGCAACTTTCTGTTTTTTCCTAATTGCCAAAGCCATTGCTGAATACAAAGGCCTTTTGAAATGGTTTTTTGAGCAACCTATCATTCAATATTTGGGACGCATAAGTTATGGTATTTATTTGTATCACAACTTTGTTTACAATTTTTATCATACCCCTCAGACAAGTATTGTGTTGAGAGGGCTTCATAAAATCCAAAGAATGTTTCCATTGTTTACCCTCAATATAGGTTTTGAATTTCTATATTTTTTAGGGATAACAGTCTTTATTGCAACACTGTCTTGGTTCATTATCGAGAAGCCCATTAACCATTTAAAGAAATATTTTACCTATTAAGCACAAAATATTAAGTTGTTAACGATAAAGTATTATGCTAAAATCGGTTTTGTACCGATGTTTCGATATTTTTGTAGTTTGAACGCTAGCCCTAATTTTCAATCCTATGCTTTTTTTGCTATTATAAATCAATTTATTAAATCTATTTTTACCGAAATACTGAATGAGTATCAAATTAGCCATCGTCATGCCTGCCTACAATGAACAAGATTGTATGGCTGAAGTAGTTAAAATCTGGTCGGATTTTTTAGATAGTGAATTCACTTTAGAAGAAACTAGGCTTATCGTGGTAAATGACGGTTCAAAAGATAATACTGGTGCAATTTTAGATGGATTGCAACCACTATATCCTAAACTTATTGTTGTTCATCAAAAAAATGGAGGGCATGGTAATGCCGTAGTGCATGCCTATCAAAAAGCAGTTGAACTGAATGCCGAATATGTATTTCAAACTGATTCGGATGATCAATTCATTCCACAAGATTTGAAATTACTTTGGGAAAAACGCAATCAGTCTGATTTTATTTTAGGGCATAGAGAAGTAAGACACGACGACCCTTTCAGATTATTTATTACCCGTATCTTGAGATATAGTATGTTTTTTGTGTATGGTACTTTTATCATGGACTCTAACATTCCTTTTAGATTAATCAAAGGTGATTTTCTTAAAAAATTGTTGTCTCAATTGCCTAATCCTGTACCTTTTGCTCCAAATATTTTTCTGGCAATTATGGCAAAAAAGGCTGGGCAAGAGTTGTTCAATATTCCGATAGTCCATAAAGAGAGAGCTACAGGGGAAGTATCTATCCGAAAAATGAAGTTATTAAAAGTATGTTGGCAATCATTCAATGAATTATTGAATTTCAGAATTACTTTAAATAATAATATCAAAAATTTGAAATAGAACCAACAGAAGAATTATGAAACAATACGATTTTGTGATAGTTGGTGCTGGATTGTTTGGTGCGGTGTTTGCTCATGAAGCTAACAAAAGAGGTAAGAAATGTCTTGTAATAGATAAAAGGCCACATTTAGGAGGTAATATATATTGTGAAGAAGTAGAAGGTATTAATGTTCATAAATATGGAGCCCATATTTTCCATACCAACGACAAAGCTATTTGGGACTATGTAAACTCATTTGTTGAATTTAACAGGTACACCAATTCCCCATTGGCCAATTTTGAAGGTGAATTATTTAATTTACCCTTCAATATGAATACTTTTTATCAATTATGGAAAGTAAAAACCCCTGAGGAAGCACAGAATAAAATCAATGAACAGGTAAAAGCTTCGGGCATTACTGACCCACAAAATCTTGAAGAACAAGCAATCTCTTTGGTAGGAACCGATATTTATCATAAATTGATTAAAGGTTATACCGAAAAACAATGGGGCAGAAAGGCAACTGAATTGCCTGCTTTTATCATTAAAAGATTGCCACTTAGATTTACCTTTGATAATAATTATTTCAACGATAAATATCAGGGTATCCCGATTGGTGGGTATAACAAACTTACAGAGGGGTTATTGAAAGATATTGAAGTAAGAACTTCAACAGATTATTTCGCAGACCGTGAGGCTTTTAAGGCAATTGCTGATAAAATTGTTTTTACAGGGCATATCGACGAGTATTATGATTATTGTTTTGGTAAGTTAGAATATCGCAGCCTGCGTTTTGATAATGAGGTAATTAATCAAGAAAATTATCAGGGTAATGCCGTTGTAAATTATACCGAAGCCCATATCCCTTATACAAGGATTATAGAACACAAGCATTTTGAGTTTGGGAAACAGCCCAAAACAGTTATTACTAAAGAATATCCATGTGAATGGACTTCGGGCATGGAGGCTTATTATCCAATTAATGATGATAAGAATACAGAGATGTTCAAACGTTATCGTACATTAGCCTCTGAGGAAAAAGATGTAATTTTTGGTGGTCGCTTGGCTGAATATAAATATTATGATATGCACCAAGTGGTGGCGTCTGCATTAGTGAGAGTAAAAACAGTTTTTGGATAAATCTTTTTATCCATTAAAATGACAACATTATGAAAAATAAGGTAATACTTTTCCTTGCAATAGCCATTTTAGGAATTGGTAGCTATCTTTTTTTTCAAAAGAAAAATCCTTATTTAAGTACCCTAAAACGTTTTGTTCCTGATAATACATTGCTATTATTGGAAACCAATGAACTTTCGGGCTATCCTGAGTCAATCGTTTTTGCTGAAATACCTTTGCTTTCTAGGGTTGAAAACCAGTTTAGCTTATTGAAGAAAATGGGACTTTCAACAGAAGAAGTAAAAGACTTGTTGAAAGGTAAAATGCTATATTTTGCCTTATTACCAGAAGTAAAAGCAGACTTGAATTATATTACTTATCTGCCTCTTACCCAAAATGATGCTGTTTTAGTCAATAAAATCTCTAAGCTTCAAGAAAATATTTCTGGCAGTAGAATCATTTATCATACCACCCGTGGCTACAGAATAGCAGAAGTAATAGATTCTACCACAAAATCAGTCCTGTCGTTTATCATCCAAAATGATATTTTGATTTTTAGTTCGTCAAGTATCTTGATTGAAGAATCTATCTTGCCTAGCGAAAATACTTGGATTAAAGAAATATCAAATGTGCTAAGCATTAATAATGAGGTAGCAACCACGGCTACACATTTGAATAAGAATGCGATAAGTAAATTTATCAATAAAATATCTATCCATAAAGATAAAGGTGCATCACAGTTTACGCAGTTATTCTCTGATTATTTCTCTGGTTTTGAATCTGATAAATCTAGGATTAGTGCAATAGGTATCAATCCCAATGATATTTTTTTTGAAGGACAAACTCCTAAGAAGATAGAGACCTTGAGCATGATTCCCAATACTTCATCATTTTTGTTGCATATCCCGATAGACAATCAAACAAATTTTGAAGAAAACCTCAAAAAATATTTTAGCGACCACAAAGAATTAAATACTTTAAGGAATACCGTTAAGGCTGCATTCAAGGTTAATTATAGTGATATTTATCAAAATTTAGAAACTGAAATTGTGTTTACTGGTTTTGATGAAGGCGATGAAAAATTCAACGGAAAAGCATTAATCCTAAGAAATAATAAGCTGCTAGACATCTTAAAAAACACCTCTATTGAAGTATCCAAAGAGAAAAATGCCAATGTAGTCAGTGTTGAATACGGTGGTTATTCCATAAAATCTTTGGGAATCAGAGAATTCCCAAGCATGCTTTTTGGGGAATATTTTGCCGGTTTTGAGGAATGCTACTTTACTGAATACAAAAGCAATGTCATCCTGACTAATAGTTTGTCGGCCATGCAAAGCTATTTACTTACTTTGAGCAAAGGCGATGTTTGGAGTAATTCATCCAAGAATCAAGCCCTGATTAAAAAGTGTAAACCTGCCAACTTGACGCTTATTACAGAAACTAATAAAGCATTGCTAGGCTTTAATAAATCATTGGTAAATGCATGGGCTAGTAAATTTGCTGAGAATGAAAGTGTTTTAAATCGTATTCAAGTATGTATTTTTGAAGTCAATCAGCAAAAAACTTCGCTCAGTTTTTTCAAAAATTTATCTTTATCACAGCCATCCAAGAAATATTCCAATAAATGGTTGAAACTATCAAGCATTAAGATAGATTCAGCAGCAAAACCATTTTATATTATCAATCCTTCCACTAAAAAACAAGAGGTTTTCGTACAGGATGATGATAATCAAATTCATTATATTAAAGGAGGAAAGCCAGTTTGGTCGTATCAGTTGGCTGGTAAATTAGTAGGAGAAATAAAAAACGTAAAAATATTGCCAGCTGCTCAACAGCAATTATTGTTGGCTTGCCCTACAAAAATCTATATACTTACTAAAAACGAAGGAGGTTTTGAGGTACACCCTATTACCAATAATACTGGTACGAGAATAAGCGATTTTATTCTTTTTGATAAAGAAACGGATAGAAAGTTTAATACAACACTTTTTACTGCCAATGCGGCGTCCTTTAAAATAGATAAATCTTCGCTGAGCTTAAAACTTCATTATAAGCCTGCAAGCGGATTACAATATATTTTACCCATCTCTACGGTTATCCTAAGAGGCATTGAATATGCTATTTTATTAGATAAAAAAGGCAAACTTACCTTGCAAGATGCAGATGGCAATGTACCTAATGGTTTTCCGCTTGCCCTAAACCGTACGTTCAATGGGCCAGCGATATTAGAAGGTTCTGGAGAGAAGATTTCAGTAAAGGCTTTGAGCGAAAATGGAGAATTATTTAGCGTGAGTTTGTCTGGAAAAATTATGGAGAAAAAACAGTTGTTAAGACCGAGCATTGAGATTAAATTCTTTTTATGTGCCGACCAACGCAATGCCGATTGGGTCATTATGAAAACGGATGGCAAAGATGTGGTAGTGCTTGATAAAACAGAAAGCGAAATATTTACCATTAAAGAAGAAACTTACGGTGTAAAACGGTTGAAATATTATAATCTGGGCATAGGAGGAAAGTACTTTGCTTTGACTAACAGCTATACAAATTATCGTTTTTTTGATGAAAATGGGAGTTACGTAGGAGGGATGCCGCTGGTTTCTACGTCCTACCCAGTACTTACTTATTCAGAATCGTATCAAAAATTAATCATTGATATCACAACGCCTACTGCTTTTGAAAATTGGTCGGTGAAACTTCGTTAATATGCTTTTTAATTCTATTCATTTTTTAATTTTCTTTATCATCGTTACGCTTGGCTACTGGTCTTTGGGTTGGAATGGGCGTTGGAGATTACTGCTTTTTGCAAGTTGTTATTTCTACATGGTTTTTCAGCCTATCTATATTTTAATCCTGTTTTTTACCATCATTATCGATTATCTCGCGGGTATTTATATAGAACAATCAAAAGGACATAGCAGGAAACTCCTCCTTATTATCAGTTTGATTTCCAACATTGGCATCTTGGCCATTTTCAAATATTACAACTTTTTTAATACCAATATTACCCATCTCTTACATTTTATTCATGTCAGAAACCCTGCGCCTTATCTGAAAATTCTGTTACCTATTGGGCTATCTTTCCATACTTTTCAGGCAATGAGCTATACGATAGAGGTGTATAGAGGTAATCAAAAGGCTGAAAGACATTTTGGGATTTATGCCCTATATGTGATGTTTTATCCACAGTTGGTAGCTGGCCCCATCGAAAGACCCCAGAATGTGATTCATCAATTTTATGAAAAGCATCAGTATAATTGGGAGAAAGT
This sequence comes from Arcicella sp. GW458-12-2-14-TSB2, assembly GCF_059423785.1. NCBI lineage: Bacteria > Pseudomonadati > Bacteroidota > Cytophagia > Cytophagales > Flectobacillaceae > Arcicella > Arcicella sp. GW458-12-2-14-TSB2. The sequence goes on from NZ_JBWKYN010000020.1 coordinate 37,585, forward strand.
AAAAAGTGGGCTCATGATGATGGCTTGGGGATTGTTTAAAAAAGTAGTAATTGCCGACCGACTCGCAATGGTAGTAGATGCTGCGTATGGCAATCCTGCTGAAAAAAATGGACTATCGCTTTTGGTCGCCACTTTCTTTTATACCTTTCAGATTTATTGCGATTTCTCGGGCTATTCAGAAATTGCCTTGGGTTCTGCCAGAGTAATGGGCTTTGAATTGATGGAGAACTTTAAAAGTCCCTATTTTTCAAAATCTATTTCAGAATTTTGGCGTAGATGGCATATTTCTCTTTCTACTTGGTTTCGTGACTACCTCTATATCCCTTTAGGTGGGAATCGTGTAGCCGAATGGCGAAAATATTTCAATCAGTTTGTGGTTTTTATGGTGAGTGGTTTGTGGCACGGTGCTCAGTGGACGTTTGTTATTTGGGGTTCTCTACATGGACTATACTTGGTGATAGCTGCTTTTAGAAATAAATATTTCCCTAAATTAACTTTGCCCCAAAATACGTTAGGGAAAGGCATTAACTTGATTACAACCTTTATATTAGTGATGTTGGCATGGGTTTTCTTTAGAGCAAAAAATACGAAGGATGCCTTGTTGATTCTGAAAAAAATAGTCTTTTCTTCTCCAAACGATTTATTAGAAACGCCTCTGAATGGTGTTGAAATGCTATTTTCTTTGGGGTTAATTATATTATTATTATGGAAAGAATTGAGGTGTTTTTATATCAATACACAAAGTAATATCAAGTTTTACAGTTTGGTGTCGGTCATAATGATATTGGTGTATTACTTTGGGGTCTTCAATACCAACAATTTTATCTATTTTCAATTTTGATATGGCTTTCGGTCGTCGGCTATCAGATGTCAGCTTTTATGAGTCCGATAACTGAACTCTGAAGCCCGAAATCCAAAAGCTGAAATCCGACGACTGACAGCCGAAAGCTTCATTCCTATGTTAAAAAGTATTTTAAAATATACAGTACTCATTTTGGCCATATTTCTATGGCTACAAGCTTACTTTCCAGCCATTTACATGAGTACCAAACTGTTTCCCGACGATTATCGGTTTGGTGATTTGTACCGACTTTCGTATCTGCCTGAGTTTAAACAAAAAGCAGAAAATTGTCATGAAAATTCAAAACCTTTAAATAGCGATACCTCTAATGTACATTTATACATCATTGGAGATAGCTTTTCAGAGGAAGCAAGAGTCAATAAAACAGATTTTAACGCTGGGAAATACACTTATATCCACTGGGCAAAAGATGCCTATATTCAACTAGATAGCACTAAAAGGAATATATTGATTTTGGAATCAGTAGAAAGGTCAGCGAAAGAACATCTTTCAAAAGATGTAGATAATTTCCGTTGTGAAAAACCTGTAGGAAAAGTGGAAGAACCACACTTAAGTTTCCGTCAAAAAGTAATAAGAGGATGGGATAAAGTATCCCCTGTAATATTCCCTCCTGGTACAGAAGAACGCCTTGAGCATACCTTATTCAATTATGATATATTTCTCTGGTTCAGAGAATTGAAAGCTAAAATGACGTTGGTTTTCTTTGATAGAATAGAGCCTAAAGTAATATTATCGCAAGATAAACAGCATTTATTTTATATGGAGGAGGCCGATAGTACACATGGGCGTTCTGCATTTTTTCCAGTAACCGATGCTCAGATTGATACCTTCGTTACTCATGCTAATAACAGTAAAGAAAAATATTTAAAGGCGGGTTTTGATGAAGTGTATCTATCCATTATTCCCAACAAAGTAAGTGTACAATCTCCCGATTTAGGAAAATATAATCATTTAATAGAGCGTATTCAAAGCAATCCAGCTTTGAGTGTTCCAGTTATCGATACGTATGGAATATTCAGAAAATCCCCTGAAAAGTATTACCTGAAAAGTGATACCCATTGGAATTGCACGGGCAGAAATGTTTGGTTAGGCATTATCAATAAACAGATTATAGGAGAAGGCAAAAAATAAAGAGCCAGCTTGCGCTGACCCTCATCTAGCGGGATAATTAAAAGTGGTATTGCTCAATTACAACAAAGTAATAAAGCTTTTGATAACAGCACCTAAACGAACGGCATCAAATATACGCTGTTCTGTAGCACCGTGAGATTTTACGGATGCTTCGTGCGAAGTAACACACATTTCACAACCATTGATTGCTGAAATTACTAAGCTCAATAATTCAAAGAATTCTTTACCAAGCACAGGGTTCATCATGATTGACATTCTGACACCTGCGGGAATATTATTGTACGTTTCTTTATCCATAAAATGGCGGAAACGATACAATACATTGTTAGCATTCATTAAAGATACGCAAGCAGCAACCTCTAAAAGTTCTTTTTCTTCTGCTCCTTTGCTTTTTGCAAGCTCCTCCAAAGCAGTAATCAAAGTACCTGATTTCTCGTTGATAGCTACTGATAGTGCCAACAAAACAGCTTCTTTCTCTTTCAAAGTTTGTGCTTTCAAAGCGTTAGAAACATTGATTTTAAGGTCTTTGATATAACGGTGGTCGGCTGTGTTTAAGCGATCAAGGAAAAGGCTTTCAAATGTTGAAGGAAGGTTTACTTCTGCCAACAGATTATTTTTAGTTTCACTAACTGTTCCGAACATGATTTTAATTTGAAGAGGTGAAAATTAAGAGGCTTTATGTATTTAAAGCCTCTTAATTAGGAAATTAAACTGATAAAGTTTCTTCGCCTTGTTTCCAGTTACAAGGACAAAGTTCGTCTGTCTGAAGTGCATCTAAAACTCTTAATACTTCGTCAACGTTACGGCCAACAGATAAATCGTTAGCACATACCCAACGGATAATTCCTTGTGGGTCAACGATATAAGTAACACGGTAAGCGATTTTTTCGTTAGCTTCTAAAATACCTAATTCTTCAGCTAAAGATTTAGAAGTATCAGCTAACATTGGGAATTTTAATCCACGAAGATCATCATGATTGTTTCTCCAAGCTAAGTGAACGAATTCTGAATCTGTAGAAGCACCGATTAAGATAGCATCACGATCGGAGAAATCGTCATATTTTGCATTGAAAGCAGCAATTTCAGTAGGACAAACAAAAGTGAAATCTTTTGGCCACCAGAACATTACTAACCACTTGTCAGCATTCTTGTGATCTTCTGAAGTAATATCGTAAAATTCTTTTCCTTTTTCAAGAGAAACTACTGCTGTTTTTTGGAATTTTGGGAATGTTGAGCCTAATGATAACATGATTTTTTTGTTTTCTGTTTAATTAAAATATTGAAATTGTACAATTTTTAGTTCTTTTAGAAAGAAATTAAGTATTACTGCATTTAAAAAGTAATATTTCTTTTTCTTTTACAAAGTTGCTCACTAATCTCTTTGTAAACAAATTGATAATATTGATATTTACATAGATATTCCTTATAACTTCTTTTAATAACATGACTATTACACAATTAGAATATGTAATTGCCGTTGAAAATCATAGAAATTTTGTGCAAGCTGCGGATAGTTGTTTTGTAACTCAACCAACTTTGAGTATGCAAATTCAGAAACTGGAAGATGAATTGGGTGTGAAAATTTTTGATAGGAGCCGTCAACCAGTAGTAACTACCCAAATTGGATTAGAAATTATTCAACAAGCACGTATTACTATTGCTGAATTTTATAAAATCAAAGATGCTGTCAATTCTGGGAAACACGATGTAACTGGTGAAGTCCGTTTAGGGGTTATTCCTACCATTGCACCCTATTTGTTACCGCTTTTTCTAGCTAATTTTCTTGAAAAATATCCGAATGTTGAACTAAAGATTAAAGAACTTACTACGGATAGAATTGTGCATGGCTTAAAGAATGATGATTTTGATTTGGGGTTAATTGCGACGCCTCTCCAACAGCCCAATATTGTAGAATATCCTATCTTTTATGAAGAGTTGGTTTTATATGTATCAAAAGAAAATGCGATTTATCAGAAAAAATATGCACTTTCAGAAGATATTAACCCCAAGGAATTATGGCTTTTGGAAGAAGGACACTGTTTGCGTTCGCAGATTGAGAATTTATGTGAATTAAAGCGTAAATCTATCGGCAGAAATCAATTTGAATATCAGGCTGGTAGCTTAGAAACCCTCCGCAAGATGGTAGAAAGAAACCAAGGTATTACTATCTTACCCGAATTGGCAACCATGGATTTTGATGATGAAAGATTAAAATTAATACGTCATTTTAAATCACCCGCACCTGTCAGAGAAGTAAGTTTGGTAGCTCACAAAAATTTTGCAAAATTAGGCATCCTAAAAGCCTTAAAAGAATGTATCTTAGCAGCCCTCCCCAAAGAATTGACTGTGGAAAAGAAAAGGAATATAGTGGAGGTAGCTTAGATAGAGAGAAATTAGATTTTAGACACTAGATTTAAGACCAAAAAAAGTTTATATTAAATCCCAAACTAGCTTCTTGTATCTAATGTCTAGATTCTTAAATCTAGCGTCTAAAATCTAATGTCTTACTACTTAATAATCAACAAACAACAATGAAATTCATTATCACTTTATGCTTCTGTACCCTAAGCTTTTTAGGATTTTCGCAGTTATTCCAACCTAAAAAAGCATATACTCGACAAGACTCACTTAGAGGAAGCATTACCCCCGAAAGAGCTTGGTGGAATCTTCAATACTATCATCTTAGTGTAAAAGTTCAACCCAATGATAGTACGATCTCTGGGAATAATTTGATTACTTATAAGGTATTAAAGCCCGCGCAGGTAATACAAATTGATTTACAAAATCCAATGCAAATCACGAAGGTGATTCAGGATGGACAGTCATTGCATTACAAAAGAGAAGGAAATGCTTTCTTTGTGGAATTACAAAAAAAGCAGGTGACAGGTAAAACAGAATCTATCACAGTGTTTTATGAAGGTAAGCCTAGAGTAGCTCGTCGTCCACCTTGGGATGGAGGTTTTTCTTGGAAGAAAGATGCAGAGGGAAAATGGTTCATTACTACCTCGTGTCAAGGCTTAGGTGCAAGCGTTTGGTGGCCATGCAAAGACCACATGTATGATGAAGCCGACAGTATGCTGATTTCTATCACAGTACCTAAAGGATTAGAGGATATTTCAAACGGAAGATTATTGAAAGTTGTGGATAATCCTGACGAAACACGTACTTTCGATTGGTTCGTTTCAAATCCAATCAACAATTATGGCGTAAATATCAACATCGGAAATTACGTACATTTCTCGGAAAAATATAAAGGACTAAAAGGCGATTTAGACTGCAATTATTATGTGCTACCGGCAGACTTAGAAAAAGCCAAAGTTCAATTCAAACAAGTGCCTATGATGCTCAAGGCCTTTGAACATTGGTTTGGGCCTTATCCATTTTATGAAGATGGTTATAAATTAGTACAAGTATCCTATTTAGGCATGGAACACCAAAGTTCTGTTACCTATGGTAATCATTTCGCGAATGGCTATTTAGGGAGAGATTTATCGGGAACAGGCTGGGGGCTGAAATGGGATTTTATCATTATTCATGAGTCTGGACATGAATGGTTTGCTAACAATATTACGGATAAAGACATTGCTGATATGTGGATTCATGAAAGCTTTACTAATTATTCAGAAAACCTTTTTACAGAATATTATTACGGCAAAGAAGCTGGAGCGGCTTATGTGAAGGGATGTAGGAAACTAATTGGCAACAAAGAGACAATTATTGGTGACTATGAAGTAAATCAGGGAGGTTCTGGAGATATGTATTACAAAGGAGGAAACATGTTACATACTATCAGACAGGTTATTGATAATGATGAAAAATGGAGGCAAATTTTGATAGGTCTGAACAAAGATTTTTATCACCAAACTGTAGATACCAAGCAAATAGAGACCTACATTTCCAAAAAATCAGGGATTAATTTAAGTAAAGTTTTTGATCAATACCTTAGAAATACCGAAATCCCGACTTTGGAATATAAAGTAGAGAATGGAGCAGTATCCTACCGCTGGACTACCTGCATTGATGGCTTTAATATGCCCGTCAAGATAGAAAATGCCACAGGTAAGTATCAATTTATTCAGCCAACTACAACGTGGAAAAGCATAAAAGGAATTAAAGACATAAAAATTGATGATAACTTTTATGTGAATTTGAAGAAGGTATAAGCTATTATTTCCCCATCTTTCCTATTAGTAGGTGACTTAAGTCACCTACTAATAGGAATAATTCACGTTAAAAGGTCTTATTATTTCTAATAAACATCTTTTTCAAAGAATTTGTAAATCTTTTGTCGGTCGGATATTTTCTATTAGGGGTAATATTATTAAAAATAATAGCCACTAGAAAGAGAATAAGACAGCCTGAAAGCACAGGCGATAAAACATAAAAATAGCCTAAACTTTTAATCTTATCAGACCCAATCACAGCTAATAATGCCGTTGCTCCGCCCGGAGGATGAAGCGTTTTGGTGATTTGCATCATCACGATAGCACTAGAAACAGCCAAAGGAGCTGTTAGCCAAAGAATATTAGGAAGCAGTTGATAAATAGTTACTCCGATAATAGCTGAAATCAAATGTCCACCAATCAGATTGCGTGGTTGTGCGAGGGGACTCTGAATAGCACCAAAAATCAACACACTTGATGCACCGAATGAACCTATCAGAAAAATATTGTCATCTGAGGTAAGTTGGAAGGTTTGTAAAAATGAGATGAGTCCAATACCAATAAAAGCACCAATAAATGACCAGAAATTTTCTTTGTAATCGACTAACGTTTCTTTGTAGATAATGTACCTTGAAATTCTTAAATTTCGTTTTAATTTTTGTCTAACCATTCGTCCATTCTTAATTCTTAGCCTAAGATAGCTTGATAGTTGTGAATTGTTTTGTGAGTTTTGTTTCTTATTTGTAAATCAAAATTAGTATATAAAAATGATTTTACTATGAGTTTAATAAGTATTTATACTTATTAAACTCTAAATACTAGAC
>NZ_JBWKYN010000021.1:0-44093 GCF_059423785.1 Arcicella sp. GW458-12-2-14-TSB2
CTGCCAATTGCTTTTGTCTTTCCGAAAGTGTTAAACTATTTTCTACTAATACTTTAGCATAGTTCTCATTGTCTTTCTTCTTTTGTAAAAAGGTATTTTCGAAGGCTAAAAACTCTAATTTCCCATATACTTTATCTTGATAAAGCTTTTTGTCCGCTACATATTTAATCTCTACATTGTGAAACTCTTCTTGGTTGATTTCAACTTGTCGCTGATTGATAACCACTAGCTTTTTATAATCTGTAATTTGTTGTATTAAGATATTCTTACGTTGCAAGTAAATCACATCTCCTAAAAGTCGTTCGGATTCTTGGTAATTTTTTAGCAGATTATTATACTCTATTTGTAAATCACCAAAGGTGAATGTGTTAGAAGGAAAAGCTACTTTTAAAGAAGTGTTTTGTAAATACGATTTTAATTGCTGCGAAAGTGTTTGAAGAATTGGTCGGTTTTCCAAACGAGTAGTATTTTCAATTTCGGCAATAAAATCTCCTTGTCTAACTAATTGATTGGGATTAACCAATAATTTTTGTAATCGCCCCGATACTTTGGGAATTACTTTCAATGGTGGAATTTCAGTAGTAATCATCACACTTCCTTTGATGACTTCAGGATACTTAATATACCACGAAGCAACGATGCCTAAAATCCCTAGAAAAGCAATTATTGTTAAACCATAACGAATAATTAGAGCTGGTCTTTTACTTAAAATCTCATTGACTTCTTCTGAACGTAGTTCCAATTTGGGTTTTGGCAAATCTACTTTTTTCAGTTGTGAGCCGTTCAAGTAGACTATTGGAGGCTCTATGTCTTTAATATTAATTTCCATATTAGGTAGCACAGGTTTTCAACCTGTCTTGGTCTTACTTAAAGATACACAGGTTGGAAACCTATGCTACTATACTCATTAATTCCCTAATTCTAACTGATTTTTCACTAAGTTGAAATATTCTCCTCGTTTGGTTGTTAGGCTCTCATGCGTACCAATTTCTGTTATTTCTCCATTATGAAGCACTACAATCTGGTCTGCATTTTTAACAGTACTTAATCGGTGTGCAACAACGATAACCGTTCTTCCATGAAAAAACTCATCAAGATTTTCTAAAATCTTCTTTTCATTATTAGCATCAAGTGCATTGGTAGCCTCATCAAAAAACAAGTATTCTGGGTCTTTATACACAGCTCTAGCAATCAATAAGCGTTGTTTTTGTCCTTGACTTATTCCATTTCCTTCCGAACCTATTTTTGTATTAAAGCCTAAAGGCAAGCTTTCAATAAAGCTTAAAATATTAGCTACTTCACAAGCATGATAAAGTTTTTCAAGATTTGGTTGTTCGTCGCCTAAAGCGATATTACGAGCAACAGTATCCGAAAAAATAAAACCATCTTGCATTACTACCCCACATTTCCCTCGCCAATCTCTTGCCCTAAAACTATCGAATGGTGCATTGCCGATTTTTATTTCTCCTTTTATGTCATAGAATTTTAATAATAATTTCAGTAGGGTCGTTTTACCACTGCCACTCATACCAACAATTGCCGTTATCTTTCCTTGGGGAATTTCTAAATTAATATTTTTCAAAACAGGTTCATTGCCTGCCCCTGGATAGGTAAAACTTATGTTTTTCAACATAACACTTGCCCCTTTATCTCCAGCATGTTTATACGATAACACTTCATTTTTTTCCTCATCCTGCAATTCATGTATTTCATTCAATCGTTCTAAACTAATTTTAGCACTTTGGGCTGATTGTACAAATTGGATTAGTGATTCTATAGGGGCATTCAGTTGTCCTATGATATATTGTATCGCCAACATTGTCCCCAAAGTTAGTTGCCCATCTACCACTGCTTTGGCTGAGAAAAAAGTGATTAAAATATTTTTTCCTTCATTCAAGAAAAAAGCCCCTGCCTGTTGATACTGATTAAGTGCCAAGCCTTTGGTTTGAAATTGAAATATTCTGGTTTGAATACGCTCCCATTCCCAACGTTTTAGATGTTCGGCATTAGCTAATTTAATTTCTTGCATTCCTTGAATCAACTGCACCAAAGATCCTTGATTTTTAGCAGCCACATCAAACATTTTAAAATCTAATTTGCGTCTTTCTTTCAAAAACAATACTACCCAAAATGCATAGAGAACAGACCCAATCATAAAGATTGAAAAAATGGGTAAACTATACAAAGCCAACACACATCCAAAAATCAAGAGATTGACCAAAGAAAAAAGTGTATTAAGCGCTTGCCCAGTCATAAACTGTTCGATACGACTATGGTCTCCAATCCGTTGCATGATGTCGCCAAACATCTTTGTATCAAAAAATGACATGGGCAACTTCATCAATTTTATCAGAAAATCAGAAAGAATTGAGAGATTGATACGGATACTGATATGCAATAATATCCAAGAGCGGATAAATTCGACGACTGTTCTACTGGCAAACAACATTAATTGTGCCGCCAACATCATATATATAAAGTTAAGATTACGGGTCTGAATACCAACATCAACGATAGATTGTGTAAGGAAAGGGAAAACCAATTGTAAACCACTCCCGACCAATAGACCAATGGCTAATTGAAATAATAGTTTTTTATATGACCAAACATATTTAAGGAGATAACTAAAATCTAAGCCTTGTTTTTTGTCGTCTTCTTGCTCATAGAAAGCAGGTGTTGGGTCTAATAATAAGGCTATGCCTACTGGTTGACCATCTTCTTTCGTAGTAGCCCAGTGCTCGCAAAAATCGGCTTTAGATATTGTCCTTAAACCTTTGGCGGGGTCTGCCAACAAAACAGCATTTTTGTGTACTTCTACCAAAACCACAAAATGCTGTTGTTGCCAGTGAATAATACAAGGAAACGGAACATCCTTGAGTAGTTTATCAATAGGGACTTTTACGGCGATGGTTCTAAAGCCTATACCCTCTGCTGCCTCTGCAATACCAAGTAATGAAACTCCTTCCCTACTAAACCCCGAAGCATCTCTCAGCTTTTGAATATTTAAGCTCAGTCCATAATGTTTAGCTATCATGCGTAAACAAGTAGGACCACAATCCATTTGGTCTAGTTGTTGGTAGAAGGGAAAATTGGGCATTTTTAATGTGTTTCTTTGTTATAATTTCGAAACTCTCAAACAATTACTTGTTCTGTAAGTACCTTGACATGATATTTCAAATCCTGAATAGTGTAAGGAGATACCAACTCTTTTCCATTTATAAAGAAAGTAGGTGTATGAGTTATTCGTGCATTACTACTCCACTCCAAAAAGTTATTCATTTGACTTTCAGAGTATTCCGAAATTTCTGTAGGATATTTTTCTACCCATTGTTCAAAATTAACCATCTTATACCAATCATTTAGAGCTTCTTGAGTTTGTGATTCATCTAAACTACAAATATGTTTTATTACTTCTAAACTTTCCCCCCTACCCGTGAAAATAAATTCAATCTTGAGATAATCTCCATAACTCGCCATTAGGTTTTCTAAAACTTCGTGTGCTTTGGCACAAGGTCCGCAGAAAGGATTGGAAACCATTGTTATCAATACATTAGCATTTCTATTTCCTTGAGTGATGGGACTGTAACCAACTGATACAACTCTTTGGGTTTCGAGGTGGCTTATAAAAATTTCACTGTTGTATTTGTAGGTCATTACAGAACGTTCCAAATTGGGAACGATACGTGCTTTTTCAAGTGAAGGCTTAATAAAAAACCAGACAGACATAGTAGCCAACATATTAATTATCAACAATATAACCGAAAAAAAATCAGGAATTTCAAGTGAATTATTGGTAATTAAAACTATAAATTCCAAAATCAAAATAGCCTGAATCACTAAACAAAGTGTACACCACTTCTTAACGATTTGCTTTTGATAATAGACTGAAAAAATGGTGTAAGGTAAGCTAATCGTTGAAATAATGGTAAGCGTATTTAATGATGAAAAATCTTTTATCAAGAAAATAATAATCGTAAAAATACTTGTTCCAACAAAATAGCAAAAGCCAATCTCCGCCCAACTAAAATGATTGAATAATTTTGAGCCAGAAGATTGCAAAACCATATCACAATTAGTCTGATTATTTAAATTACATAATTTTTTTATAGTGGGGCTTTTGATACCGTATTCACCCAACATAATGATGGTACTTATTGTAGTACCTAAGACCAGAATCAACCATAATAAAGCATTTTTCCAAGTTTCAGAAATAGCAAAACCACATAAAGCTACAAGCCCTAATGTGATAAATCCAATCCATTTTTCTATACTTCTAAAGGTTTCTTTTCTTGTAACTTTTTCATAATCTGGCTCTCCTGAACTTTCAGATTGTTCTAAAAGTAATGTTACACCTTGCCATTTTGAAGTAAAGAGTTCAATAGTTTCTGTAACAATTCCATTTTCAGAATCCCAGTAAGTAACTTTCTGATTTTCAAATTTTTGCAACAAAACAAAATAATCATCCCTTTCATCTTCTAAGTGTGCAATAGCGGGGTAGGTTATTTCTTTCAATTGTTGCGGAGAGATTTTGACTGCCAAATTATCAACCTTCCATTCAAATAAAATATCTGAAAGAGTAGATAGACTTGGATAGTCTGGATGAAATTTGAAAGCAGTTTTTATAGTATTTTCTGTAACCTTTAGTCCTAAATGTTTTATGACTGCTTCGACATTATTTTTATATTTCATAGAGGGAGTTGAGTTGATTTTTGAAATAATTACCATTATATCAGAGACTAGCTAAATTTAATTTATGCAAAACAAACCACGATACTACTAAAATACCAAGTATAATAATGAGTATATTCCATTTTAAACTATTAAAACTTGTCTCTCCATTTTTATTCATTTTTTCCCAATAAAAAGTGTTTTCAACAATTGCGTTTCCATTATCAAAATTGGTAGCACTTATATATTTTATGAGCGATATTTCTTGTCATTTGTCGTTTATATAACCAAATTTATCGTTCTTCTGTACGAGTGCTATACTTTCTTTAAAAGGGTACAATTGGTCAATTCTTTTTGTAGAAGAATTCCAAAACACTTTCCTTTTCGAATAATAGCTTTTCCTAATGTGTCGAATTATATTACTGAATCACATTCAAATGGTATTTTCCGTAGAGGTCTATTACACCTCATTTATCTAATTTTTTACCCATACAATATTTAATTTAGATAGAAATACTTTTTAAAACCAATTCTTGGCTGGACTACTTCAAACAATTACATCTAGAAAAGTATATAGATTGTTTTTAAAATCAAACTCTAATCCTCCCATAAAACGTAATCACCAGAATTTTCAATAACAAAATCATAAAATGGTATTAATTTTCATTTCTAATTATTAAGATTTCTTTGTACAAGAATAATATAACCTTCCGAAAAATCTGATGAAAAAAAATTGAACTAACTGTTTTAAAATCTCTTGATATCTTTCTGTAAACTTTATATTTATAGTTTTTAATTCTCAATCAATGTTCTTATTTACCTAAAAAGTTCAATTTTAATTATAGTATATTATTAATACTATCTTATTGTGTAATAAAGCATTAATCTTTATTTTCTTTCTTAATCTTAAGAGTTTTTTTTGTATTAACAAATTAGTATTAACTTTTTAAAAAGGTACATTCACATTAGGAATGTACCTTTAAAGTAGTCGTAATACAAGAATAACTATTCTTTGATAAGGTTACTTAGGATCATAGCATCCTTCACGTCCTCCCATTGCTGCCACATCACTGCATTTAGCACGAGTCCAGGCACAACCAGCACCAGGACAGCAGCATTGATGCCAAGGTCTTGCACCTAGATCATCTCCTCCATCTTCATCACCATCAGATCCGCCAATAATTGTTTTCATTTGTGCTTTTGATAAAAACTGGTCACTCAACTTTAAAAATGTATTTTTCATAAAAATAGAAACCAAAGTGATAAACCAATCACACAGTGTGATTGGGGCTTTGATTAAAACAAATTTGCCAAACTCCTTCCTACTCTCCAATCTGAAATCAGATAATTTTCATCTACTTTTAGATAATTAGAAAATTTTACAATTTTTACTTGTGAAATACGTTCATCTCTAAGATATTTGGTTTAGAATCAATAATTCATCATTTAATTCTACTTTAAAAAATTAATAGTTATGTCCAACCTAGGAAAAAACATTAGAAATCTACGTATGAAAAATCACCTTTCACAAGCAGCTTTAGCTGATTTAATTAACATTCCTTCTCAAAGTAAAATATCAGCTTGGGAGAGTGACCAAAGTCTTCCAAATATCGTTGAAGCAAAAAAACTTAGCCAAGTATTGGGCATTTCAATAGAAGATTTATTAAGTAATAATTTTCAATAGCTATTTATTCTTGATATTTCCTCAATAAAAAAATCCCAGTCGTAAGTAGTAAGCACTACAAACAACTGGGATTTTTTATGAAGCTTTAAGACCCTAGTTTCTATTGATTACAATAGGTACTACTTTCACAGATTTTTCTGAGTAAATTCTGATAAAGAATGTACCCGCATTTTGTTGAGATACATCAAACTCTGTTTTATAAATACCATCCGATTTTACCAATTCTTTCGCAGAAATAGTTACTCCTAATAGATTTATCATTTCGGCATAAACATATTTAGGATTTTGTGGCGTTGTATATTCTACTTTAAACGACTGGGGAGCAGGATTTGGATATATTTTGGCTGTTTCCTCTGTATTTACTTCAGCCTCAACCGCAGTTACTGTAAAGGTATATCCCTCAGAAAAAACTGAACAGCCATTGGTGTCAGTCACCTTAGCCATGTACACGCCTGATTTCGTTGGAGTAATGGTATTAGTAACAGCATCAGCAATAATGCTTCCACTAAGGTACCAAACGGGATTCGAACCAGAAGTAAGGCTTAATGCACCAGCTTCCAATTTTACTTGTGGAATAATAGGTGTTATAAGAGTGCCATTCACAGCCGCTGACGTGGCAGAACAAAAACCATTTTCAGTAACCTTTACACTATAAGCTCCTGATTTTATCACTGAATACGTCGCTGAGGTAGCTCCAGCAATTGACTGACCATTTAATAGCCATTGATAAGTATAATTAGTACCACTGCTTGCAGTTAATAACTTAGCGTCATCTTGACAAATACTAAATGCTGTGGATGGACTAACCGTTACTTTTGGCGCTGCTTGTGTAGTAATTGGCACTTCTACCCTAGTACTTGGACAACCATAAGATTTTACTTTCATGTCATACGTATAGTAATATCCCGTTTTGATGGTAGAGCTGTTGTATAATGAGCCTGTGATGCTTATTACATTAGGAATAGTAAAGGGGAAACCGATTAAATCAGCGCCAGATACAGTCGAATTAGCATTTAAGTTACTTCTATAAATAGATGCTCCGTTTGTACATTCTTGTGATAATACATACGTACCTGCTGTTGGAATCGCTAAATTTAGCGGTAACACAATTCCTTGGTCGGTCAAATCATCCACCAACTGATTACTTGAACGGGTTGAGTTGGCTGTTGTACGAGTAGGCGTAACATCAAAACTCACCGAAGAAATTGGTGTCGAGTCTGACTGTCGGTAAATTGTAAAAGTAATTTTACCTGCTGTACCAATATATACTCTTGCACTTTCAATCACCAAAGGGGTTTGTGTAACAATGATTGGTTCTGGGCCAAACGATTCATAATAACTTCCTCCGCCGTAAACATACTTATCTTTTGGTCCCACAGAACCCGCAATATCATTTACACCAACATATATTTTATCTGTATTGGCTGGTTTAGTAAATGAGCCCGAATTTCCTGTGAACAATAGGTTTCCGCCCGTTAGTGCATCATACCAAAGCAAAGTAGATGTTTCAGTACCTTTAACATTTAAAGTAGTCGCTCCTTCACAGACCGCCGCAATGGCCGTTGTTGGTGTTGCAGATGCCGTAACTTGGCGTACAAATGTTTTTGTATCATTCGTCACATCTTGATCATTAGCTAAGCCTAATTTTACGGCAAAAGTATAATTCCCCCCAACCTTAGCACTGAAAGTACCATCTAACAAAAGTGTTCCATCACTTAAAGTAGCTAATTGATTTTTATAAGTACCTGTCAATACAGCTATTACGCCTGTACCGTCTGATACATTTACAGTTACAGGAATATTTTGTAACGTAGCAGTACCATTATTCCTTAATGAAATGGATACTGAACCTGATGCAGAAGCACAAAAGTTACTCACTTCTGGTGTTATCAAATCTAGGACAGCCACATCTATGCTCGGGCGAACAAAATCTATTTTATAGTCTTGTGTGATACCTTTTGCATAAGTTCCACAACTACTAATACTGGCAGTACCAAGGTCTTCTCCTGTAACTACCCTCATGATAGTACTGTTTCCAATCGTTAAGCCAGATGGCACAGCAATCGTGGCTTTGAAAACACTCGCTCCTACAATATCACCAGAACTTGCAGCTAATTCTGTAGCTTCTTCAAATGTTCCGTTAGCATTCCAGTCAATATAAACACGTACTTTTTTAGTACTAGTACCCTTTAAACTAATTTCTAATGGTAAACTCTGAGAAGAAGATGCTTTATATCCTGTCGTTACATCTCCTAATTTGATACTTTCAATATTGTTCAATGAAGTAGTTGGTACTGAGGCACAATACTCTGTCCCTCCTATTCCACTCAATATCAAAGCATAGTCTTGTGTACTGTTTTTCAGCGTATTCTTATGATTGATAGTTATCGTATAGCTTTTACCCGGAACAGCATCAGCAATCAAAATCTGTTCAACGTTATCTCTGATGTTATCTCCTTTGGTAGCTAAAGCACTTGGTTGGTCGGGATTAAGAATAAAAGGCAAATAATTATTGGTGCCATCTGAAATCCTGATATCTAAATCGTTAATTAATTTAGGTGTACGATTATTCAAATTCGCAGCAGTTGCGCTCGTTGCTGTTCCTTCTGGGTCTGTCCAACAAATAGTAGCAGTTAAAGCCCCTTTGCCAGAAGCAATAACTTTTTGAGTGTATGAACCTCCATTCGCTAACGTTCTTTCAGAAATATCATACGATTTATCAGCATTCTGAATCACTTTCCCTGCTCTTTCCATGTTTAATAAACCCCAACCATAAATATAGTCTGGACCAACATTCCCTGCATCGTCGGCTGTATGCAATACCAAGCCTTTTAGTGTGGACGAACGCATCAATAAACCATCATTTTTTTGAGCATACAATTCTTGTAACAACAAGATACTTCCAGCAGCCTGTGGTGAAGCCATCGACGTTCCACTTAAAATAGTATAGCTAGTCGCAGAAGCATTTGAGCTTGAAAGTAAGTTAACGCCAACCGCTACAATATCTGGTTTTATTCTACCGTCGTCTGTAGGGCCCCAACTACTAAAAGATGAAATACTAATATCTGATGCCCTTAAAGGTGCTTTGCCACTCGTTCCATTTACAGCACCTACTGTCAAAATATTTTTGGCTGTGCTAGTTGTGGCTAAGATATCATAGCTATCATTTTTACTTCTTACAACCGAGCTTGTATCACTCGAAGAACCCAAGTAATAATATTCTCCTGCTGTAGGCCCTGTTTCACCCCTGTTATTCCCTGCTGATTTTACGATAAGGTAGTATGGTGCGTTATTAGCAACCTTATCCCACGACTGTGTGTTGGTGTCATAAAATCCAAACTTATAGTCTTCCGTTTGGCTAATGCTTGTATTACCATACCATGCCCAACGGCTTCTAGTATCATCATAACTCCAGCCTGCTAAAAATCCATAAGAGTGATTCGAAACTAATAAGTCTGCTGCTCCAGCAGTCATTTCAGAGACATCACTGGTAAAATCCCAAGCTTTTAAATTTGCGCCAAAAGCCATTCCTTTGGCAAGGGGTGATATGCCTTGGGCAATTAATGTTCCTGCTACGTGCGTAGAGTGTAAGTTCGTTCCTGTTACTTTATCTTGCTGAGTTACTCTTGATGTTAGTTCCTGATGCGTTGCCAATACTCCTCCGCCATCCCACACACCTAATTTATTTTTTACAGAAGCACTACTCCCATTCAATGACACTCCTAATGAACCTCCCGTATACAATTGATCAGTACGCGTAGTAGCAGCCGCTTGTGCATTACTCTCAGTAGCTACATATAGCGGATGTCCTGTTTCGTCTATTCCGTAAAGTTTAAAGAAACGATTGTTTTTTAGATTTCCATTGAGTTGCCATTTCTTTTCGGTAGCAACTTTAACAGCTTTTTGATAATTATTATCTTGTTGAGTAGAAAACTCAGCCGATAAACTTTGTAGCCTTTTTTGTTGAGAAGTATTATACAATTGTTTCTCTTGAGCAAAAGAAGCAAATCCCCCCAACAAGAGTGTCAGTGTAATCAGTCGTTTCATGCTATGTTTTTTGTTAATGGATAGGGAACGATTTATCGTGTAAGTAAAATGACCTTGAAAAACAACATTTTTAAAGTAAGGATTATGTGATGTTAGACAACCCCAATCTTCCAAGCGTTGCTTCGTTGATAAATTATATTTTTACTTATTCCTATAAACCTACGACTATCAAGCAATTAAGGGTTTATTGATGAAAAATTATAAAATTTGGAAAGTCAAAATACTCTTTTTTATTGTAACCCCAAAGGACTATAAAAACAAAGCTGTACCAAGAAGCCTCGGCAAGGAGGTTTCTTAGTACAGCTTCACAAAAAAAAGTCATCAATCCTAGGTTAAACAACTAAGGGTTGATGACTTTCTGTATGGTTTCTCGAATACGCAAGAATGTTGTCTATGCTTCTTTCGGAAGGTTGTTGGAAACTTTTATCTAAACCTGCTTTCACATCAAGCATATCTAAATAAAATTCTAGCATCTCATTATCATGGACAAGTCCGTCCTGAATCATAAGATTTTCCTCTTCCGTTGTTTCTTGATAGACGTAACGGATAACGTCATGCTGCGTAAAGGTTTGTATCATAGCTCGGAGAATGTTTACTCATCATTTTGCGTAGATTTATCAACGCATAACGCATTCTTCCTAGTGCCGTGTTAATGCTTACGCCTGTGGCGTCTGCAATTTCCTGAAAACTCATATCTTCGTAATGACGCATCACTAGCACTTCTCTTTGCGAGTCTGGAAGACGTTTAATCAGGTCTCTTAGATGAGCATGCGACTCATTACGAATTTGCAAATCTTCATAAGAATCTTCTGCAAAATCTAATGTATTAAACACACTGCTACCATCTTCGAATACGACATTTGGATAGCGTTTATCACGACGGAAATAGTCAATCGCCATATTGTGAGCAATTCTGAGCACCCATGGCAAAAATTTCCCTTCATCATTGTATTTTCCCGAACGAAGCACGTCAACAGCTTTAATGAAAGTATCTTGCATTAAATCTTCGGCTACGAAGGTGTCTTTAACAATTAAGTAAATCGTTGTGTAAACTTTGGATTTGTATCGGCGAACAAGAGTTTCAAATGCCTTTTCGTCACTGTTTTTTATATAGCGTGATACAAGCTCGCTGTCGTTAACATGGATTTTTTCCATTTTGATAAATCTATTTAGTTAACGTAAAGCTTTATATCATATTATATCTCCTATATTTTTATTTTAGCGAATTTTGTAAACTCTTTTTAGTAGTTATTCTGAAAGGTTGATTCAAAGATAATTGTTGTAATATTAATTCCAAAAAAAATGCTAAAGTTTTTAAGAGCATTAACAAATATTAACAACCTGTTTTTCGTTTAGCCATATTTCTTGCATTATGCCCTAAATATATACAAAATATATGCATTGTTTTCTGTTTTTTAGCAAAATTTTATTCTTTTTCTCAAAATCATGCAATCTACCCTGCTCTAGTATTTCTTAAATATTGTTAAAAAATCTTGCCAGATACGCTTCATCAAAATATAAAAAAATCCATCTCTTTCAGAAATAGGCTGTCCTGAACTATCCCTATTTTTTTTTGTGTAAATTGCATAATCAACTAATCAGCATTTTGTATGAAAAAATTCAGCTTCATCACTTTTATACTTTGTACTTTCCTTACTCTTCACACTAAAGCCCAAGACCTTTTCCCAAATGCTAACAAGCGTTGGGTCGATTCTATTTTCAATTCCCTTTCTGTAGATGAAAAAATAGGACAACTTATGATGCCTAGGGGCAATTATAGTTATGATTATGATACTGCACGTTTATATAAAATAGTAAGAGATTATCACGTCGGAGGTTTTGTTTTCTTTAGGAATCGCCCAACGGCACAAGCATTGATGGTAAACAAGCTACAGGCTATGTCTAAAGTACCTATGTTAATAGGAATGGATTTGGAATGGGGACTTGAAATGCGTTTAGATAGCACAGTGCGTTTTCCATACCAAATGACCTTGGGCGCTATGCAAGGTAACGAGCAATTGTTAGAAGAAATGGGCTTACAAATTGCCCAACAATGTAAGCGAATGGGCGTGCATATTAATTATGCACCAGTGGTGGATGTCAATAATAACCCTAACAACCCCGTTATCAATTTCCGTTCTTTTGGTGAAAATCGCGAGAAAGTTACCTCTAAAGCTTTGGCTTATATGCGTGGCTTACAAAAAGGTGGTATTATTACTTCTGCTAAGCACTTCCCAGGGCATGGTGATACTGGGGTGGATTCTCACACAGACTTACCCGTAATTCCCCATAATAGAACCCGACTAGATTCTTTAGAGCTTTTCCCGTACCGTGCGTTAATCGAAAATGGTTTACAAGGTGTGATGGTTGCTCATTTAAGCATTCCTTCGCTGGATACTACCAAAAATTTAGCTTCTACTTTATCTAAAAATATTGTTACTGATTTATTAAGAAAAGATTTAGGCTTTAAGGGATTGGTTTTTACAGATGCGATGGATATGCAAGGGGCTGTAAAATTCTTTCCTGAGGGAACTGCCAATGTAAAAGCTATTTTGGCGGGTAATGATGTGTTAGAAACTTTTATTGATGTGCCAGCGGCTTTCAATGCTATTAAAAAAGCCTTGGTAAAAGGAGAAATCTCGCAAGCGGATATTGATTTAAGGGTAAAAAGAATCTTGACGGCCAAAGCTTGGGCTGGTTTGGATAAATACCAACCTATTGAGCTTAAAAACTTGATTGCTGATTTGAATCCTAAAAAATCAGAAGTATTAAATCGTCAGTTAGCTGAAGAAACTATTACGTTGTTGAAGAATGACGAGAATATTATTCCACTCAGAAACTTAGACACGTTAAAAATTGCCTCTCTGAATATTGGCAATCCTACTTTTGGTAGTAAAAAACCTACTGATTTTCAGAAGATGCTTTCAAATTATACCGATGTTCAGCATTTTAATTTAGATGAAAATTCGAGCAATGAAGTGATTCAAGCGGTGAGAGATTCTTTGAAAAACTATAATTTGGTATTAATGGCTATCAATGGGCAATCGGTTCGTCCTGCCAAAAACTATAGTATTCATCCTAAAATACAGGAATTGGTAAAGGAGTTTGCCAATTCGTCTAAAACCATTGTTTCGCTTTTCTCCAACGCCTATACCTTATCTAAATTTGAAAATCTTGACAAAGCCAAAGCTTTAATGATTACATATCAAGAAAGTCCGCAGATGCATGAGTCTGTCGCAATTGCTGAATTGATTTTTGGTGCTATTGGTGCTAAAGGTAAATTGCCAGTAGGCGTAAGCATGGCGTTTAGATACAATGATGGTATTAAAACAGAAGCAATCAAGCGTTTTCAATATGCCGTACCAGAAGCTGTGGGCATTGATACGAAATTCTTAACAAGCAAAGTTGATTCAATTATTAATGAAGCTATCAGACAAAAAGCTACTCCGGGGGCAGTAGTATTAGTGGCAAAAAATGGCAAAGTAATTTTGCATAAAGCCTACGGAAAACAAACTTATGAAGGCACAGCAGTTTCTACCAACGATTTATACGATTTAGCTTCTATTACCAAAATCAGTACGTCTGTGCCTTCGATGATGAAAATGGAAGACGAAGGGAAATTTACGTTGAATACTACTATGGGTGAATTGATTCCAGAATGGGCAAATTCAAACAAAGCTCCTTTGATTTATAAAGATGTCTTTACGCATCAGGCACGTTTAAAAGCATGGATTCCCTTTTGGATGGACTGTCTGGATTCTACTAAAATGGTATTAGCTAGTAAGATTTATAAAGAAAAATATGCTGATAAATACGCTATTACTTTCTGGGATAAATTGTTCCGTCGTAAAAAGGCGTTAGCTAGAATGTGCCAAATTATCCAAACCGACAAGGCTCTTTGGAAAGATTGTATCAATTTGGTAAAAGACCCAACCATTTGGAAGCCAAAGACGTTCTCTTACACCAAATCAGGTGATTATTCTGTACAAGTAGCTGATAATTTGTGGTTGCATAAAGACTACAATAAAACAATTTATAAAGCCATTGAAGATTCACCTCTAAGAGAGAAAAAGGAATACGTTTATTCAGATTTATCTTATTATATGTATCCCAAAATCATTCCTCGCCTAACGGGAAAAGATTTTGAATCATTCTTGAAAGATACTTTCTATAAACCTTTGGGGGCTACTACGCTGACTTATAATGCGCGTGAACATTTTCCATTGTCGAGAATTGTTCCTTCTGAGTATGATTCACTGTACCGTAAAACGCTTATTCATGGGCGAGTACACGACGAGGGGGCTTCTATGTTAAATGGTATTTCTGGACACGCAGGACTTTTTGGTACAGCACAAGATTTGGCTAAATTGATGCAGATGTATCTTCAAAATGGATATTATGGAGGCAAACAATTTATCAAAGAATCTACGATGAAAGAATGGACGGCTTATCCTTTTTCAATAGAAGAAAATAGTAGGAGAGGAGTAGGTTTTGATAAACCCGACCGCAAACGTCCGGGCATTAGTGCGGCTGCAAGTGCTAGTCAATCAAGTTTTGGGCATTCTGGTTTTACAGGAACTTATACTTGGGTAGACCCAGAACATCAATTGGTATATGTTTTCCTTTGTAATAGAGTGTATCCAACCAGAAACAATTCAAAACTTTCTGACTTGAACGTACGCACAAATATCAACGAAGCGATTTATCAGGCTATTAAGAGAGGGATATAGGGGATTTGAAAATTTGAAGATGAGGTGATTTGAAGATTGATATTTTCAAATCACCTCATCTTTTTAGCATCTAGAAATGGTTTAATTTTATAATTAATATTTAAAATTATTACATTTTTCCAGAATCGAAAGATACTTCAATTTCATAATTAACATTTTCAAATCACCAAATCTTCAAATTTTCAAATTCAATCCCTTACAGCTTCATCAAAATATCCTTAATTTCTGCTCTTTTCTGGTAATTTTCGTCGAAGTGAAAGAATTCTATTTTACCGTTCTTGCCAATTACGTAGGTTGCAGGTACGGGCAGCATCCAATCTCCCTGTTGTTTTTGCAAATCTAAACCATAGCCTTTATACTTAGTTTGTAATTCGGGCGACATCTCATAGGCTACCTTCCACTGTTTCATGATTGCTCTGTCTTTATCATAAATAATTGAAAAGGTAGCCTTTGTTTTTTCAACGGCTTTGCTGATAGATTCTTCTGGTTCAGGCGTTATGGCAACTACCGTGGCATTTTTTGCAGAGAAATCTGGTAAGGCTTCTTCAATCTGACTCATGTACTTATTACAATACGGACACCACGCTCCGCGATAGAACATCACGACTACCTTTCCTTTTTTAGTTAATTCTTTTAAACTAACGATATTTCCTGCATGATCTTTCGCTGTAAAATCGGGTGCTTTATCACCAATTTTTAATGCCGTTGGGCCATCTTGTGCAAAAACTGATAATACACTGATTGTTAGCAGAATTGTTAATAACTTTTTCATTTATTCTGTTGATTTTAGTTAAATTTTCATCACAAATTTCAAAGATTTTACTTTCTTGGAAGGTAAGCATGCCGACATTTACAAAAATGTTTTTACAATCCATTTTTAAGCAGTATTTTTACCCATAAATTATCACATTGTTGATGAATTTATAACAATTTGTTGATTTTCTTTAACAGAACCAACCATGTACGGCATTTTAACCCGTGCAATCTTCTAATAAAATGGCAACAGCAACTTTCACGCTCGAAAGAGATACCGAAATTTTCAACTTGATTAATCAAGAAGCTCACCGTCAGGAGTACGGTATCGAATTGATTGCTTCAGAAAACTTTACTTCAAAGCAAGTAATGGAAGCTCAAGGCTCAGTTTTGACAAACAAGTATGCAGAAGGACTACCAGGGAAACGCTATTATGGCGGTTGCGAGGTAGTTGATCAAGTAGAAACAATTGCAATCGAGCGTGCTAAAGCATTGTTCGGTGCCACTTGGGCAAACGTTCAACCGCACTCTGGTGCACAAGCAAACGCTGCGGTTTTCTTATCTTTCTTGAATCCAGGGGATAAAATTTTAGGTTTCAACCTTTCGCATGGTGGTCACCTTTCGCATGGTTCTCCAGTAAACTTCTCTGGAAAATATTTCCAAGCGTTTTTCTACGGTGTAGAAGAAGAAACAGGATTGATTGATTGGGATAAAGTAGAAGCAACAGCTTTGAAAGAACAACCAAAATTGATTATCTGTGGTGCTTCGGCTTATTCTCGTGATTGGGACTATGTACGTTTACGTGCTATCGCTGACCAAGTAGGCGCTATTTTATTAGCAGATATTTCTCACCCATCGGCTTTGATTGCTAAAGGTTTATTGAACAACCCAATGCAACACTGCCATATCGTAACGACAACTACACACAAGACGTTAAGAGGTCCTCGTGGTGGTTTGATTATGATGGGTCAAGATTTTGAAAACCCATTCGGCTTAAAAACCTTGAAAGGCGAATTGAAAACAATGTCAGCTTTGTTAGATGGCGGTGTTTTCCCAGGTACACAAGGTGGTCCATTAGAACACGTAATTGCCGCTAAAGCAATTGCTTTCGGAGAAGCCCTTACAGACGATTTCCAAGCGTATGCTGAACAATTGCAGAAAAATGCCAAAGTAATGGCTCAGGCATTTGTTGACAAAGGATATAAAATTATCTCTGGCGGTACAGATAACCATTTAATGCTTATCGACTTACGTCCAAAAGGATTGACAGGTAAATTGGCTGAAAACACGTTGATTAAAGCTGATATTACTATCAACAAAAACATGGTTCCATTTGATGACAAATCTCCATTTGTTACATCAGGTATGCGTGTTGGTACTGCTGCGATGACTACTCGTGGTATGAAAGAAGCTGAAATGTTACATATCGTAGAGTTAATCGATAGCGTATTGATGAATCACGATAACGATACATATTTAGGTTCAGTGAAAACAGAAGTAAATAAATGGATGGAAGCATTTCCATTATATGTTTAATCGTTTTTGATTGTTGACCAAAACAAAACCCTGATAATTCTTGTGATTATCAGGGTTTTGTTTTTTATACGTCTTGTGTTTCTTTTTAAATCTGTATATGCTGATTTATGGTCTCAAATTATTAAGCCCTTGATTAAATATTTCTTTTACCATTCCAAACAGCATCGAGTTAAAATCTTCTTTGGCTTCTTTGTTATCTGTAATCAATTTGTAGAAGTCAAAATTGGTCATTACGTGTTTTAATAACTCTTTCTGTCCTACTGAATCACTGGTTATTCTTGCATTTTGTTCATCAGAGTATTTTAGGGAATTGGCTAAATCTTCATTTCTTGCCACATCATAAGCAATACTTTCAACCATTTGCCTTACTTTGTCGGCATCTTCAAATTGTGTCCCAAAACGGTCATTAAAACTTTGTAGAATATTCGATAACCTATCTATTTCTGGTTGATTTTTTCCACCTCTCATATCCGTTGGAATAGGCTTCAAATCTTCTCCTTGCTCCATCGCAATATTGGTTGTTGCTTCTAACTGCAAACGGTAACTATCCATATCAATATTATCTAATATTCCTTGTGCAAAATCGGTGGGTGTTTCTGCCCCCAATTTGTTTTGCAAATGATTCAAGAAAATATACAGTCTTTCTAAATATGGGTTTTCAAAAGGTACAATCTGAGAAAGGAAAATATACAAACGAACATAGGTTTTAACCTTTGCTCTAAAATCCATCTGTTGTTCTTCGTCTAAATCATTCTTGAATATATACGATGACCTATCGAGGATGGCATGGAGTTGGTCGATAGCACCATTCGACAAAATCTTTTCAGAAAATTCATATACCTGCTCTTTGGTATAAACTTGGTAATTATCTAAAACATCTTGCAAATCAAACAATTTATTAGGGTCTGTTCCTTCACCTAAAATGGTGCTTTCATAATATGGTTTAAATGCGTTCTCTATTTCTTCAGCTGAGTTTGCAAAATCTAACACGAAAGTATCATGCTTTAATGGATGACTCCTGTTTAGCCTTGATAACGTTTGAACAGCATTTACTCCACCCAATTTCTTATCTACATACATGGTATGCAAAAGTGGCTGGTCGAAACCTGTTTGAAATTTATTTGCTACCAATAAAAAACGATACTCGTTTTTCTTAAACTCTGAAGGAATAGCATTACTTGCAAATCCGTTTAAACTTGCTTCTGTTTGCCCATCTACCTCTCCAGAAAATGCTACGACTGCTTTAAATGGGCTGTTTATTTTAAGTAAATAACTATCAAATGCCTTTTTGTATTTTACAGCATTGGCTCTCGAACTCGTAACTAACATTGCCTTTGCCAGCCCTCCCATTCTTTTTTTACGGATTACGTTTTCCATAAAATGTTCAACCATTAATATTGTTTTCTTTTTTATGGCATGTTCATGGCTTTCTACATAGGCTTTTAATTTCTTTTGTGCCTTTGTTTTATCATATTCTGGGTCGTCTTCAATCCTTTTCAGTAATGCGTAATAGCTTTGATAGGTAGTGTAATTCTGTAAAACATCCATGATAAAACGTTCTTCTATGGCTTGTTTCATTGAATACAAATGAAAGGCTCTATACTTCGTTTTATCTCCTTCCTCAAAAGGAACACCAAACAACTCTAAGGTTTTGTTTTTAGGCGTTGCCGTAAATGCAAAGTAACTGGCATTAGGCAATAGCTTTCTCGACTTTATTAAATCCGTAATTAAGTCTTCCCCTGTTACGGTATCATGGTCTTCGGTTTCTATTTCATCATCATCATTTGGTTTTGATAATGCCTCATTTAGCTTCCTTGCCATCTGCCCACTTAAACTACTGTGGGCTTCATCAATGATAACCGCAAAATTTACACTGGGCAATTCGCCAATTTCGGCTACAATATGTGGGAATTTTTGAATGGTAGTAATGATTAATTTTTTACCTTCTTCTAATGCTCCCTTCAATTGTTTACTTCCTTCGGTGATGGCTTCAACTACGCTATCAACTTGCTGAAATTGTTTAATATTTTCTCTGATTTGAGCATCTAAAACCCGACGGTCTGTTACGACGATTACGGTATCAAAAACATTGTTTTTCCCTGCTTTATCATGCAAACCCACTAATTGATGTGCTAACCAAGCAATAGAGTTTGATTTGCCCGAACCTGCCGAATGTTGTATTAAATATTTTTGTCCAGAACCTTTTTCTTGTGCATCTGCCAACAGACTACGTACTGCCATTAATTGGTGATAGCGTGGAAAAATAAGTTTTCGCTCCTTACTCGTTATAATTTTGCCTTTGTCGTCTAAGCTCTCTTTATCTTCTACGATGAGTTGACAAAAATTCTGAATAATGTCGGTAAGGTTTTTTTTAGTTAAAACCTCTTTCCATAGATAATCGGTTTTGATACTATTTTTCGGTGGGTTGCCAGCACCATTGTTATGTCCTTGATTAAAGGGTAGAAAATAAGTTTTATCTTTTTTGAGTTGGGTACACATCCAAACCTCTTCGGTATCTACCGCAAAATTTACCATCAATCTCCCTAATCTAAAAAGCTCTTCTTTGGGGTCTCTATCGTTTTTATATTGTTTTATGGCATGATGAACATTTTGTTTGGTAAGCTCATTCTTTAATTCAAAGGATATAACTGGAATACCATTAATGAATATCATCATGTCCAACGATTTTTTGTCGTTGGGTGAATAATAGACTTGTCGCATCACCGAAAACAAATTGGCTTGATATAATGTATTTGCCTCTGTATTGTAGGTAGAAACTGGCTTATCGTAAAATAAGTGTAGTTTGGTATTGGTAAAACCCTCTGTTATTCCTTTGCGAAGCAAGTTGATAAGACCACCCATTGGCATATTTTTAGCGAGGGTTTGGTCTGTTATTTTTTTATTAATCAACGACACCACTACTTTTTGCCATTGTTCTTTATGGTGTTTTTTAATTTTATCTATCGCTTTGGCTTGGGTAGATTCTAAGAATTGAAAAAGTAGGTCTGTATCAAGACACAAAACATTGTTATATGCCTTGTTGTCTCGTAATAGGTATTTATTTTCTTCAACTAAATATTGTGTAATATGGGCTTCTAAGCCTTTTTCAGTGGTGTCGGTGTGTAGCATAGTTTTTAATTAATTTTTGATAAAATGCCACTTCTACAAAATAAAAAGGTTCCAATTCATTATTTGAATCAGGTAATGCTTTTTGAACAATTAGTTTACTTATGGATTCCCTTAACAAAACAGGGTCTTCCAAGAGGTAATTCATATTCTCCGTAAAATAGCGTTCAACATTATTCCACTTATTCTTTCTGCGGTCTTTTAGTGAAGAGCAATTTAAGTTCAGTACTTCTATCGAATTTTCTATTATTAAATCGTCTGCATTGTTAATTATATCAAAATCAATATCCCCTTCATTTGAAAATTGTAATCGATTTATAATCGAGATGTGGGCATTAAGGCATGGATTAATTATGTTAGTGATAGTAGTATTACCATCAAAAACGCTCTTACTGTCATCACAATGTGGGGGAATTGGGATTTTTATCTCATCTCCAGCATTAACAGCTTCACCTATCCCTGCATTATGTTCTAAGATATTTGCCTCTGAAATATCTGTAATTTCGGCAAGGTCAGCAATTGAGTTGATAAGTTTGCCTTTATATGATTTTCCGATTTCAACCTTTTTCACATTGCTACTTTCTTTGCAGGTGAGCATTAGATTGTTGTAACTAAAAATTAAATCTTTATGACGGTTCTTTGGAAGAAAGTGTTCGATGGCATAATTTGAGTATTTCCAACAATTATTTTCTTCGTCCCAATTTCTTTCGATTTTATTAGCACAATAGCAACACAGCCCATGTTGCTCTTCGTATAAGGCATCTAACAATTTGTTTCTGACTTCAATGTCACTAATTTCAGTTGGGGTTTCAAGACCAAAAGTTTTACCAAATTCAGCCCAAATTGTACTGCCTTTTCTTGGGCTTGCAATCCATTCGTTAATAACAGCCTCATTTTCGTTTAGCCATTGGGTAAAAATTGCAGGATGGTTTATTGCTTGCTTTTTCTCAAAATATCTCATTTGGCTAATATTTCTTTAGTTCTAATAAGCATTTTCATTCTTAATAACTCAGAATCATTGGGATCTATATCTGAAAAACTATTTGAAATAAACTTTTTAGCCTCCTCTAATTCGTTGTCATTGATTAATTTAGAAAGTTTGGTAAATCTTTCTTGGACTTTTGATACAAATCGACCGTTTACTCCAAAAAGCTTTTCAGATAGCTTATCAAGATTAGCACCATAAGCATTAAACTCTTCAAAAGTCTCAATATCAACTACATTTTGGGTTTTGATGCAGGTATAAATCTTTATTTTATCGCCTGGAATACTACCAATAATGTAGGGAGAATGAGTTGTTACGACAAATTGCACATTCGGAAATCTTCTAACCAAAACCTCTAAAATTTTGGTTTGCCAAAGTGGATGCAAATAGGTGTCTATTTCGTCAATTAATACAATGGCTGGTGTTTTTGTAAAATCCGTTTCGCTTGATGGTGTAACTTCTTTCAAACGCTTCATAAAATAGCCAATCCATCCAAAAACATTATTGTACCCTTGACTAATTAAGTCGAATAATATTGGAGAGCCATTTTCACCTATTTTAACCCAAATAGGATGCGTACTGTGCTCGGTTACAACAATTCTGTCTAAGGTGATTGTTTCACCTGTTACTTCCGAAATAATTTCAAATACTTCCTTCAACAATGCTCTCTCTAAAGGGGTAGCTTCACCTTTGACTTGTTTATCGTTGGCTAAATTATTCAATCCTCTTAGCCAATCGGAAAATGCCCCAAATCTATTATCTGGTTTATTGTTGAGCATTGAAATGGCATCACTTATATGAGGGAAAACTTTATTTTGAGCAGCATTCTTTTCCTTCTCTTCTTCTTGAAGTTGGGGAAAAGCTAAAAATAAACTTTTGTATTTATCATCACTGATATTTCTGAAATCACTTTCACTATCATCACTTACTTGAGGGTCATTATTTTCTGAGAATAGAATCACCTTATTATGATAAAGTGTTGCATCATCGCTCTGCAATGTAGATTCTACTCGGTAATATATTTCAGAAAACCCTTTTTCGGCATATTTAGGTGTTCCTGAGTCTGTTACGCCTTTGATATGCAGTAAATTTCTTAGACGTGAAGTAAGCAACTCAGAATCTTCAATTCCCATTGTTTCATTTTGCTCATAACCTGTAAAAGCTAAAACCAAGGCTCTCAAAATGGACGTTTTACCAGTTCCGTTCAATCCTATAAAGCAAGTTAGGCTTTCGTGGAAACGTATTTTATTGGAATTTGAGAATAATGAAATATTATTGATTTCCAATGAGTCAAGAGTAATTGACTTCACTTCATCATAATCAGCTTTAAATTCATAATCTTTCTTTATCTTCTTTCTTTTAGTATCAATACGTTTCTTGTTTTTTTTAAACTCTTCCTCAGAAATTGGCTCAAACAAATCACTTAATTGATTGCTCAGGATAAAAGCATCAATAATTTTCTTATCCCTTCTCAAGAAGTCATCTAAGGCCAAAATGTAATCGTTACCTTTATAGTTTTTTACCCAATGTTCAAAGGTGTCGCCTGATTTTGCTCTTGTTTTTTGTTGCATACCGAGAGCTTCCGCAACGTTGGTAAAGAATTCTATTTTTATTTTATCGTCATAAGAAACAAATTCTAAGCGACTATCTCCTTCTTTAGAAATGGAAAAGTAAATATTGGGTGTTTTATTTCTCCAATCTAAACCAGACCAGAACGAAAATGCCAAATAATCATCGTTGCCACTAAACCAGTAACCTTTGTCTATTCTATCGGCTCTGTTTTTGGCTCTGAGGGTAAATCTCAATTTCTGGTCACTAAGGGTTTCGGTCAAATGATTAAATACCTTTTCATGAATTATTGAAATATTATTTTCCATTGTTTTACTGATTATTTTACCAATACTTTTTGTGTTCAATAAAGATAGTTTTTATTTATTCAATTCCATACTCAACTTCATCTTCAGCCGCCAAACTAAATTCTCCTTCCAATTCTTCATAGACTTCCTCTTCTAAGACTTCAGCAATTTCATAATCTCTTACATCTATCTTCCCAGTTACGGCTTCGGCTATCAGTGCTGTTTTATATTCTTCTACCAAGGAAATTTCCTTCTCTATGGTGGAAATGGTAGTGTTAATGAAGGCGGTTTCTTGTTCGATGTAGGAAACAATATCTTTTTGCTCAAAAATATTTGGAAGCCATATATCTATCTTTGACAAGTCCTTATAATAGATTGCTGAGACATTAGTCGTGCCTTTGGCTATTAGCTTTAGAAAATTAAGTATTGCGTGTGAATTGAAAAGGTAATTCATAAATTCATTATTTACCTCCGATTTGAAAGATATCCTAAGTATGTTTGAATTGTAAAGTGATAAAGGAAGTTCATTTCTCCAAAGCCCAACTTTTCCAACTAAGTCTGCACTATTTCTGGTATTGAACAGGAAATCACCATAGTTCAAAATGTGCCTTACTTCGTAAAAGGAATCTTTTTTTAGATATTCGATTCTGCTTAACTTGATAAATGACCTATCAAGATTTCCCATTTTCATAACCGGAATTCCGTCTGAAACTTCCGAACTGTCATAGTTTCCACCTAATTCGGCACTTATTATTATGGTTGACAACTTCCTAACCTCCCAATGCTCAGGAATATCGCCCAACCATTCAATACCCGAAGGTTTCATTTTTACATTTGGGTTTAAACCTTTGGTAACTGCATCATTAATAATAGCAGATTTTTGTTCATTCAACAACTTTATCAATTGCTTTTTCTTAGCTATAAAACGGTCTATTTTGGATAATTTATAATCTAAGAAATTGGCAATGGCTTGTTGTTCAGAGTAAGATGGTTTTATTCCAAAGGCGTTAACTAAATCATATACTCCTAATCCTACTCTTGTTACTCCGTTAGAGCAAATTTCAAATTGTGAGTTAAATTTTTTATGTTGAAATAATCTAAAAAGGTATTTTGCATAGACATCATTGTTAGCCCTAATAACAGATAAATGATAACCGCAAACGACATTTGTTAAACTTTCAGTTACAATGGCTGGTACAGCAATATCATTTGATGTTTCAGAATCCTTTGTAATAATCACATCATCTTTCAATAATGTAAATTTTTGTATTTGTTCATTAGAAGCCGTAGCAAGCATGAATTTCATTTTGTCAGAGATAAAGTCATTTTTGTAAACATCTGTATAATTACAAAGACGAACTTGAGTTTCTCCTTCTCTTGAATGTTTATCTACATTACTTGGAAAGCAAACAGCTAAATATTTCAACTTCCTCACCTCCCAATGCTCAGGAATATCCCCCAACCAAGCAATGCCAGAGGGTTTGTATTTAGCGTATGGTTTTATATTTTTCATTATTCAATAATTTCTTTTAAAAGCCCGTCCGTTTCTTGTTCTAATTTCAAAATATCTGCTGCTATTTCGCTTAAAGGTCGTAAGCCTTGGTACTGGTAAAAATATTTATTGAACGCAATTTCATAGCCTATTTTCATTTTGGTTTTATCATACCAAGCATCAGGAGCAAAAGGCAATACTTCTTTTTTGAAATAGTTCTCAATCAATACTTCATGCGATACTCCTTTTTGCATGGGTACATTTTCAATATCTTTTAAACTACTATCAGATTTTTTCTTGCCTTTACTATCCAAAATAAGTTTGCCATGCTCATCTTTTTCAGGTTGATGTACCGATATTTGATAAAACCCAAAGTCTTCATTATCAAATATTTTACTGTAAGTATTCTCTTCAAAAGCAAAATACAATGCTTGAACGGCTTCAATATGTCCTGTTGTTAATTCGTTTCGTTTGCTTCCCAATGATTTACGCATTTTTTGGTAAAACTCAGCAGAAGAAGCATTGATAAGCTGTATTTTTCCCTTGCGTTTTTCTTCTTTTACATTGCTGATAAACCATACATACGTAGCGATACCAGTATTGTAAAAAATATCGTTTGGTAGTTGTACAATACATTCCAGCAAATCATTTTCGATAATGTATTGGCGAATCCCACTTTCACCACTACCAGCATCGCCTGTGAACAAAGCAGAACCATTATGAACAGAGGCAATTCTACTACCACCGTCTTTAGGGTCTTTCATTTTAGAAAGCATGTGCAACAGAAACATTAACTGTCCGTCGTTACTTCTTGAAGTCAAACAAGTTTCCTCCAATTCACCTTTAAAGTTTTTGATTTTAAGGTTAAAGCGTTTGTCAATGATGCTTACTTTCTTTTCAGTACCCACATTTAGGTTATCAATATCTTGTTTCCAAGTAGTGCCATAAGGAGGGTTTGTGAGCATGAAATTGAATTTCAAATCTGGGTCAAAACCATATTCGCTTAGGGTAGAGCCAAACTTAATTTTGTCAGGGTCTTCTCCTTTCAGCAACATATCCGACTTACAAACCGCATACATTTCACCTGTATTTTCCTGTCCGTATAAGTGAAATGTAGCCGTAGATTTGATTTCACCTTCGGGATTAGTGGCGAATGATTTAGATTGAGTAAGCATCGCCCCCGACCCCGCACAAGGGTCATATACCAAGAAAGTACCTTTTTGAATTTTATCTTTTACAGGCAAATACACCAAATGTGTCATTAATTCAATGATTTCTCTCGGTGTAAAGTGTCGCCCTGCTGCGGCATTTGTTTTTTCATTGAATCTGCGAATCAAATCTTCAAACATATAGCCCATAGCCATTGGCGATATTTTTTCAGGTCTTAATTCTACTTTAGGATTGCAGAATTTTTCAATGAGGGCAAAGGTAATTCCAGTCGTTTCAAAGGTTTCTAATTGATTTCTGAACTTAAACTTACTGATAATGTCTTGCACATTTGAAGAATAACCATTGAGGTAATCTACAAAATTGGCATCTATATTTTTAGGGTCAGCCAATAGCTTTTTCATCGTAAAAGCAGAGGTATTATAAAACGCCAAGCCAGAACCATGTTGCTCACTGCTAAGCAAACCTGATAAATCATCCATTTTACCTTTAAAAGCCTCATAAGTTTCCAAAACTTTATCTTTAGTAGGCTCAAGAGCCAAATCCAAACGACGTAAAACTGTCATTGGAAGAATTACATCTTGGTACTGGTTTTCAAGGAATTTATTAATCAAAACATCATCTGCAACTGTCCAGATGAAATTGATAATAGGTTGGAGAGATTGTGTATTTAAACTCATAATGGAAGACTAATGCTAGTTTTTTTGTTTAATATAATTTCGTGAAATTTTGCTTTAAAACAAAAAGAGGACATTGCGTTTACAATGTCCTCTTTTTGCTAATACTTAAAAATGTTTGAGGAACTCAATAAGTTATTATCAATTATTTTGTTCCAAACCTTATGGAACACTCTTTAAACTTGTTCCAACAAAAAACCCCTCATACGTTATGTATAAGGGGTTTTTGTGATTTTTTGCTCCCTCTCCTGGGCTCGAACCAGGGACCCCATGATTAACAGTCATGTGCTCTAACCGGCTGAGCTAAGAAGGATTGTTGTTAATCGTGATGCAAAAGTAGTCCGTTTTTGAATATCATGCAAGTGTTTCCTATGAAAAAAATAGCAAGATTTTAAATAAAAATGATTATTCCTTGATTTTCAGATTATTACAAAAAACATTTTTTTTCATTTTTATTGATTTAAAAACCACTTTTTACTTCATCGGAACGTGAACGACCATCTTTGTCTCGAAAAATTCTTCTTCAAAATAATCAGACAATTCAAATACTCTTGTCTTTTTACCTAATTCTTTTAATTCTTCTTTCATATCGCCACCTTTTAAATAAAGAATGCCATTATTCAACTTATTATAATTATTGATGTTTATCTTCCCTTTTACCCATCCGTAAAATGGTAAAAGGCGTGTAACGGCACGACTTACAATAAAGTCATATTCTCCATCTATCTCTTCTGCTCTGATTTGTTCTGCACGAACGTTTTCTAATCCTAACGCTTTTGCTACTTCATTGACTACTTTTATCTTCTTACCAATGCTGTCTACCAAATGAAATTGGCAATGAGGAAACATAATCGCTAAAGGAATCCCGGGGAAACCTCCGCCTGTGCCTACGTCTAGTATTTCACTGAAATCTTTAAAGGTTATTACTTTGGCTATGCCCAATGAATGTAAGATATGTTTTTCATAAAGATTGTCCATATCTGTTCTCGAAATCAAATTGATTTGAGCATTCCAATGCGTATATAATTCTCCTAACTGAGCAAACTGTTGTTTTTGCTTTTCTGTAAGTTGTGGAAAATACTTTTCTATTAATGTATGGTTGTTTGTCATGTTCATAATTTATTGTGTGATTGAGCGAATTGATTTTACCCGCTGATTTTCAGAGATTTGTACGCAGATTTTCGGAGACAAATAGCTTCTGCGAAAATCTGCGATATTAATCTGTCATATCTGCGGGTAAAAAAATAATTTAATCGAAAAACTCATCATTCAAAACTCAAAATTCCCTTATTTCCATCTCATTTTTTTCTTTCTCGGAATCAAATTATTGGTTCCCATAATCAAAAAATAACTGGTAAATATAAAATCCCAAAAGGGTAATGTTGCAGTATTAAGTGTCTTATCTAAACGATTGTTGGCCTTGGCAAATACAATCCACTGTGCTAATAATCTTATTCCAAAAACACCTAATACGCCATATAAAAGCACTGAGTGAAATGTAAATGGAATTAATACGCCTAATAAAACCCAAGAAAATATCTGGGTAGAAGCTAGGCTTCCTAACACTAATTTGTTTTCAAAACGATAATATTTACTAACTGAAAGATGTCTTGTTTTTTGTCGATACCAAGTTTCCCACGTTGTTTTGGGTACGGAATACATAAATGTATCAGCGTTTAAACAAATAGCGGTGTTTTCAGCAGTCGCTACGTCGTTCATAAATAAATCATCATCGCCACCTACTATGTTTGTATGTTTTGCAAAGCCTTTGTTTTCAAGAAATAACGATTTGCGGTACATCAAGTTTCGCCCAACACCCATATAAGGCTGTCCTTTTAAGGCTAATGAAAAATATTGTACAGCCGTAATAAAGGTCTCGTAACGAATCAGCTTATTCAGGAAAGATTTTTCGGAATAATAAGGCGAAAAACCTAGCACAATCTGTTTTTCTGGCAATAAACATTCCGCCATTCCTTTAATCCAAAATTCATTTTGAGGTCTGCAATCAGCATCTGTTAGCAATAACACATCATATTTTGCCGATTTGATGCCTAATGTCAAAGCATATTTCTTGGCTGAAAGATGGTCAGGCGTTTTTTCTATTTGAATAAACCTAACGTGCTGAAATGCTTCACATTCTTGCATTAAATATTCGTGCGTGCCGTCCCAAGAACGATCATCCATGATGATTACTTCAAAAGTAGGATAAGCCTGATTATCCAATAGCGGAATTAATGCTTTCAAATTTTCTAATTCATTCCATGCGCAAACAATTACTGATACGCCTTCGGAAATATTTGCTTCATGAATTGGTGTTTCGTGCGTATTGACTTTGGCAAAAACGAACAAAATAAAAAATAGTTGAAGGCCAACAGAAAATATGTATATGCTAAATAGAAAGGGTATCAAGGTATTAAATATCAGTTGGTTAATCTTTTGGGAGTGCAAAGATAAGTAAAAGCCTAAAGGCTATGAGTAAAAGAAGAAAGATTTGTTGAGAAAACTCGTAATTTTGTAATCTTTTCGGTAAAATAAATTCAGAAAGGATCATTAAACGCATAATCAATCTGTTTTAAGTCTTTTAAAAAATCCTTTTTGTTCAGCAAATGACTTTCGATATACTTAACAATGACCCTAATTCTAAAGCCCGTGCAGGCGTTCTTCAAACTGATCACGGACAAATAGAAACACCTATATTTATGCCTGTGGGTACAGCAGGCTCGGTAAAAGCTGTTCATCAGCGTGAATTAAAAGAGGATATCAATGCCCAAATCATTTTGGGTAATACCTATCACCTGTATCTTCGTCCTGGCTTGGATATTATTGAAAAAGCAGGGGGTCTGCATAAATTCAATGGATGGGACAGACCTATTTTGACGGACTCAGGAGGATATCAGGTATATTCTTTGGCAGATACTGGTCGTAAAATCAAAGAAGAGGGTGTTACCTTCAAATCTCATATTGATGGTTCTAAACACTTTTTTAGTCCAGAAGGAGTGATGGATATTCAAAGAACCATTGGCGCAGATATTATCATGGCTTTCGACGAATGTACGCCGTATCCTTGCGAATATGGTTATGCACGCGAGTCGATGGAAATGACGCACCGTTGGCTAAAACGCTGTTGCGACCATTTCGACCGTACCGAACCTAAATATGGTTATAGTCAAACACTTTTCCCCATTGTTCAAGGCAGTGTTTACAAAGATTTAAGAGTAAAATCGGCGGAGGTAATTGCGAGTTTTGAACGTGAAGGAAACGCCATTGGCGGACTTTCGGTAGGAGAGCCTGCTGAAATGATGTACGAAATGACGGAATTGGTAACGGATATTTTGCCAAAAGACAAGCCTCGTTATTTGATGGGAGTGGGGACACCAGCCAATATTTTAGAGAGCATAGCTTTGGGAATAGATATGTTCGACTGCGTAATGCCTACCCGCAATGCCCGCAACGGTATGTTGTTTACTACTGAGGGGACAATCAATATGAAGAATGAGAAATGGAAAGATGATTTCTCACCGATTGATACGGGGTTAGACTGTTTTGCCAGTAATTTTTATACAAAGGCTTATGTTCGCCATTTGTTGAAAGCTGATGAAATGCTAGGGGCGATGATAGCGAGTGTCCATAACCTAAGCTTTTACTTATGGTTGGTAAAACAAGCTCGAGAACATATTATCGCTGGTACTTTCAAACCTTGGAAAGATACTATGGTCGTGAAATTAATGCAACGTTTATAATAACATTATGATAAAAATATTAAACATCGTCGGTGCAAGACCAAACTTCATGAAAGTAGCACCTTTGCACCGTGCTTTTGAACAACGTCCAGAGATTGAATCGAAAATTGTCCACACTGGTCAGCATTTTGATGCCAAGATGAGTGACGTTTTCTTCGAGCAACTTCAAATGCCAAAACCTCATTATTTCTTGGGTGTTGGTGGTGGTTCGCATACGGAAGTAACAGCCAAAACGATGCTTGAATTTGAGAAGGTTTTATTAGCAGAAAAACCTGATTTAGTGTTGGTCGTAGGCGATGTAAACGCTACGTTGGCTTGTACGTTGGTCGCTATCAAATCACATATTCCTGTGGCACACGTAGAAGCAGGTTTAAGAAGTGGCGACCGTGCGATGCCTGAGGAGCTGAACAGAATCTTAACCGATAGCGTATCAGAATATTTATTTATTACTGAACAGTCGGGTGTGGATAATTTAAAGCATGAAGGCGTACCCGATGAAAAAGTATTTTTTGTAGGCAACGTGATGATTGATTCATTGGTGCATTATTTAGAAAAAGCGAAACAAACGAGCGTGCTGGATGATTTGAATCTGCAAAAAGATGGCTATGCTGTAGTTACCATGCACCGCCCTGCGAATGTGGATACGTCAGAAGGTTTAGAAGCGATTTTGAATGTAATCGAAGATACTGCTCGTTACAAAAAAGTGGTGTTGCCCATTCACCCTCGTACGGCTAATAATTTCAAGAAATTTGGTTTATCTGAAAGACTTGAAGCTATCGAAGGCTTAGTTTTAACTGAACCACAGGGATATTTAGAGTTTTTGCAGTTGATGCAAAATGCCACTATTATTATTACAGATTCGGGAGGGATTCAAGAAGAAACTACTTTCTTACAAATCCCTTGTTTGACTTTTAGGGATTCTACTGAAAGACCTATTACGGTTGAAATTGGTACAAACCAACTTTTAGCTGATTTAAATCCTGTAACAGTCCATGAAAAGTTCTTAGAAGTTTTAGCAGGAAAAACGAAAAAAGGACAAATTCCTCCACTTTGGGACGGACATACTTCTGAAAGAATTGCTGATATTCTAATAGAGAAATTAGGATAAAAATAAGTGCTTTAGTGAATTGGTTGTAAAAGTACCTGATTCACTAAAGCACTATTCATTACCAACCCGTTCTTATTATCAAACCACTTCCGTTCTATCACTCAACTTAGGGATTAGTGTCATCGAATACCTACTACTAGGTATTTTTCTTCTGTAAAGTAAAGTTCCTACCTACCGTATAATAAAAACAACAAGCAATATATTGCTCAAAATCAAAAAGAAACTATATTTACCATCATATCTTAAACTTAACTCCGATGAAAACAAAAACTACCACTAGTTTATTGCTTTTGTATTTGTGTCTCATAAGTAGTATAACCTTTAGTAAAGGTATTACCACAGGTGACTCGTCAAAAACTAAAAACAATCATAAACTAGGTCTTTCTTTGAATCTTGGCACAACGCCAGGAATTGATTTAGCCTACGCATTAAGTCCTAAAGTAACAGCACGACTTGGTTTTGCGTATTTCAAGTACAATGTAAACACTACTGCGAAATCATCAGACGAAGAAGTAAAATTAAAGGGTGATGCCGACCTAGCAATGGTAGGATTATCATTTGAATATTTTCCTTTCAAAAAAAGCAGCTTCAAGCTTTTTGGAGGTGCATCATATATCGATAAAGGAAAAGTTTCAGTGGTAGTTACTCCTTCTGGAT
Source organism: Arcicella sp. GW458-12-2-14-TSB2 (assembly GCF_059423785.1). Classification (NCBI taxonomy): domain Bacteria; kingdom Pseudomonadati; phylum Bacteroidota; class Cytophagia; order Cytophagales; family Flectobacillaceae; genus Arcicella; species Arcicella sp. GW458-12-2-14-TSB2. Next base: position 32,227 of record NZ_JBWKYN010000021.1, read on the forward strand.
CATATACTTTTGGTAACACTACTTTTTCTCCTGATGATATTGGTAATGTTAAGTTTTCTGTAGATTATGGAAAAAGCATCGCTCCATTTGCAGGTATTGGCTTTGGACGCACTATCCCTAAAAGCAGAATAGGCTTTGGCTTTGAGCTAGGCACCTATTACACAAAAACTCCAGAAATAACCTTAACTGGTGAAAAAAGGCTAAGTAGCATGAGCGAACAACAAGCTAAAGTACAGGAAAACATGAAGGATTGGCACTATTGGCCAGTTATCAACTTAAGATTGGCTGTTAGATTAGACTAATCGAAATCATTTAAACTTTATTATTTTAATAAAATGAAAACAACCTTTACCTCTGTTTTTCGTCCAATATTATATATTTTGTTTGGACTTACTATAACTGTTGCTTGCCAAAAAATCAATCCATTAGATGGCGTTGAGTTGACGGTGAATGAAGAAATAGCCGTTTCTCCTCTTCTAGTACAATTTGCCAATGCCAATAGTAGTGGTACACAATTACCTGATTTTAATGTAACTATAAGTGGGGCAAACGCCAACTTAGTTCGTATGGATGGGGGAGCGACATCATTTCGCTCTCAAGGAGGGTTTTTACCATTATATCTCATCTCAGATGCACACCCTTCTGCTTCAAACCCCATTAAGTTCAATATCTATGCAGAAATCCCTGGCTTTTCCCCTATTTCTCAGTTAGTAACAATCACTTCTGATTCTGTCAAAACTGTTGATATAACAGCTATTGAGATGGCAAAACCTGCTGATGGTACTTCTGTTTCAACAGCAACTATTGCTGTAACAGGTGGAACTGTAACTACTCCGCAGACAATAAAAACTGCAAGTAGTGCTACTATGGCAGAAACAACTACTATCACCTTGCCAGCTGGTACACAAATTCAAGATGCTAATGGCACTCCTATTAATGCAAATCAGGTTTCAACTGCAGTAGTTTATTATGACCCTAGCTCGCCTACATCTTTTAGTGCTTTCCCAGGGGGATACAGCCCGACCAATGTAGTAGATGCAAACGGGCAACAAATTAATAATGGTCAGGGTGTACAGTTTATGTCTGCTGGCTTGGTTTCAATTAATATGAATGCAGGAAATACGGCTGTAAAAAAATTCTCTCAGCCAATCACTGTATCAATGGAACTTGACCCTAATACTACTAACGCTGTAACTGGCGATAATATAAAAGCAGGAGACATAATACCCTTATGGAGCTTAAATGAACAAACAGGACAATGGAAAAGTGAAGGAAATGTTACTGTAAAAAGTGTAAATGGAAAATTAATTACCGATTTCCAAACTACACACTTGTCTTGTTTTAACTTAGACTGGGATATATTCTATGGTATACCTAGTTGTAATAACTCATTAAAAGTTACTCTTAATATTGGTGCTGGGAAATCAGGTGTCTATGATGTTGCTTTAGTAACTCCGAACAATCAATATTTAGCGGCAGCCCACTATGTAAACATTAATCAGGAAAAAGTGATAACTTTTCCTAGAGTTCCTAATATCAAACAAGCGAAAATTGTCATTTCAGCATTTAACCTTTATCTATACCCTAAACTTCCTATATTAGCAGAAACACCATTGTTTGCTCCATGCTCACAAGGGGCTATAACGCTAAACTATGGTGCACCAGCTCCTCCTACGTATATTAACCTAAATGTTACTATAAAAGGAAGTTGTTCAAATAAAAATGTAACTGTTTTACCAACAGGTTGGTACAATATTATTGACAAAACTAATAAGGATGCAGGTTTACCAAGCACCATTAGCGTTTATATAGCAAATGGTCAAGTTGCTCAAATCATAGGTGGTACATTCACTAAAACGGGTTCTGTATATAGTACTAAACTTATTAGTGGTCATACTTATTATATTCAAAATAATTATAATAACAAACTTTATACCTCGCCAACATTTGTTATCTCTAATGCTAATATTACATTAACAGGTAGTGATGCTTCTGGTAAGGGTGTTTATAATTCTCAAACAAATACAATAGATCTTGCTGTATCACTTAATATAAACTGTAATTAATTCCGGTTTTAAGATTATCTTATTTGCATCGATGAACTTGAGTCATCCCGAATTTTAAAATCATAAAAGAGCGGTCGAAATTAGTTTTTCGACCGCTCTTTTGATTTATGGATACAGATTATAGTTCCCTTAGGAACACTATATCGGCGGCGACCGACATTTCGCCTCTATGAGACTATTTTATCAAACCTCCCTATTTTAATGACTCATGTTTATCTTTTAAATAAGTATCAATACTTAATCAATCGCCTTCGTCTCTCTCAAATACAACTGTACTGTATTCTCTAAACCCAAATAAAGGGCATCGCAAACTAATGCGTGACCGATAGATACTTCTAAAAGGTTAGGAATATTTTGTTGAAAATACCTAAGGTTATCCAAACTCAAATCGTGTCCTGCGTTCAAGCCTAAACCTAATTCGTTGGCTCTGGTAGCGGCAGTTACAAAATCACGAATGGCTAATTCTTTGTTTTTAAAGTAATGTTCGGCATAAGGTTCAGTATAAAGTTCGATACGGTCTGTACCAGTTTCTTTCGCCCCTTCTACCATTCTTACATCGGCATCTACAAAGATGGATGTTCTGATGCCTGCGTCTTTGAACTGAGCCACTAAATCAATTAACTGACTTTTGTATTTTATGGTATCCCACCCTGCATTAGATGTCACTGCTCCTAAGGCATCGGGTACTAAGGTTACTTGTGTTGGTTTATTAGCTAAAACCAACTCTACAAACTTTTTCTCTGAAGGGTTTCCTTCAATATTAAATTCCGTCGTTACCACCTCCTTTAAATCAAATACATCACGATAACGGATATGGCGTTCGTCTGGTCGGGGGTGTACTGTAATGCCTTCTGCACCGAAACGCTCGCAGTCTAACGCTACTTTTACTACATTGGGGTTATCGCCTCCTCTTGAATTTCTTAAAGTAGCAATCTTATTGATATTAACACTTAATTTAGTCATACTGAAAAATGATAAAAGCTCCGTATTTGTATATTTTACCACCATCATAGATAAAATACTGATACGCTAAGCCAAATAACTGATAACTGTTTTAGTACCTTTGTAAAAAGAACATTTATCCAAATAATAATGTTCTGTGAATGGGCCAAAGATACGTATTTTGAAAAAGAAACATTTTCAAAATTACATATTTTCAAAATCTCAAATAAAATCATGTCATTAAAAACCAATATTGAAAGCGGCATTAAAGATGCCATGCGTGCAAAAGACCAAGACCGTCTTCGCACTTTACGTGCTTTAAAAGCATTAATTCTGTTAGAAGAAACTTCTGGAAACAATGCCAGTGGAGACTTGCCAGCAGATGTTGAATTAAAATTATTGACAAAAGCTGCTAAACAAAGAAGAGATTCTTTAGATATATTTACAACACAAGGTCGTGCGGATTTGGCTGAAAAGGAACAAATCGAGCTTGCAATTATCGAGGAATTCTTACCAAAGCAATTAACAGAAGACGAACTTCGTGCTAAATTAGAAGAAATCAAAGTACGTGTAGGTGCTTCTGCTCCGTCTGATATGGGTAAAATCATGGGCGTTGCTACGAAAGAATTAGCTGGACTAGCTGACGGTAAAGTAATTTCTGCGATGGTGAAAGCTATTTTGAGTTAGTTTTTTGTTTTAAGGAAATCTTATTATAACAAAACGACCAGTTTTGCATAACCTTATCCGTAGGCACAGCACCTCTAACCGAGTATCTGTTGGGCTATTAAGTTAATTTTCTATCACTAGCGAGGGACTTAAGTCCCTTGCTAGTGACAGAAAATTGAGGATGAGGTAATTAATATAGGAAAAATCCTATATTACTCAATCTCGTATCTATGCAACCAATCGATATTTTCATACTTCTTCCAACCCTCTGGGGAGCTTACATTGGTTATCAACGGGGCATTATCATTGAAGTCATTTCTATCATCGCTTTCGTAGTTTCTGTCATTATTGGTTTTCGCACATTAGGGTTTGCTAGCGACCTTGCTTCGCCTTATATGAGCAATAGCGTAACGAACAAAATCATGCCTTATATTGGTTTTGGAGCCGTTTTCTTTCCTATTGTTTATCTTATCAATAAACTAGGATGGACCTTACGCAAATCTATCCGTTATACTGTTTTAGGAAATTTTGATTCTTTTGCTGGTGCTGTTGTCGGGGCCTTCACTTGGGCTTTTGGTATCAGTATCTTCATTTGGTTAATTACCGCTATTGGCATTAAAATTCCCGCAAGTGATGCTGAAAAAGTTTATCTTTACCCACTGGTACAACCACTCGCACCGAAAGTGGTGGAAAGAGCCATCGATATAGTACCCAAACAAATTGATAAATTAAGCAAGTAAATTTGAGCCTGATTTAAGGATGAACACAATACTTATTCTGAATGCCCAAGTAGTTAACGAAGGCAACATTCAATCGGTAGACGTTTTTGTAAAAGACGGATTCATTGAAAAAATTGACAATAATCTATCTGGCTTAACTGCCGATACTGTCATTGATGCTAAAGGTAAATACCTTTTTCCTGGCGTAATTGACGACCAAGTACATTTCCGTGAACCAGGACTTACCCATAAAGCCTGTATTCATTCAGAAGCTCGTGCTGGGGTAGCGGGTGGTGTTACTTCCTTTATGGAAATGCCTAATACGGTTCCCAATGCTTTGAACCAAGACTTATTAGCTGATAAATACGATATTGCTGCTCGCACGTCGTTGGCCAATTACTCTTTTTATATGGGGGCATCTAATGATAATATTGAAGAAGTACTGAAAACCAATACTCAAAATGTTTGTGGTATTAAGGTTTTTATGGGTTCTTCAACAGGCAATATGTTGGTAGATAATGAGAAAACACTTGAAAATATTTTCTCTAAAAGTCCAATGTTGATTGCGACACACTGCGAAGACGAAGCAACGGTTCGCGCCAATACGGAGATTTATAAACAACGCTTTGGCGATAATCCACATCCGAGAGTCCACCCTGAAATCAGGAATGTGGAGGCTTGTTATAAATCATCATCAATGGCGGTTGAATTAGCCAAACGTCATAATGCTCGACTGCATATTCTGCATATTACTACTGGCGAGGAAACAGCATTATTCACCAATGATATTCCTTTAAAAGAGAAAAAAATTACGGCGGAAGTTTGTGTTCATCATCTTTGGTTTGATGCCCGCGACTATGAAACCTTGGGTAATCAGATAAAATGTAATCCTGCGGTAAAAGCGGATGGACATAAACAGCAATTGCTAAAAGCGTTGTTAGACGATAGAATAGACGTAATTGCTACCGACCATGCTCCGCACACTTGGGCTGAAAAACAAAATCCTTATTGGTCATCGCCATCAGGTTTGCCTTTGGTACAGCATCCTTTGAATTTGATGTTAGAGTTTTATAAAGAAGGTAAAATCTCTTTAGAAAAAATTGCAGAGAAGATGTCGCACGCTGTGGCAGATTGTTTTCAGATTGCTAAAAGAGGCTATATTCGCGAAGGCTATTGGGCTGATTTAGTGTTGGTAGATTTGAATGAAAGTACTACAGTTACCAAAGAAAATGTTTACTACCAATGTGGATGGTCGCCATTAGAAGGACAGACTTTGCATTCTAAAATCACGCATACAATCGTTTCAGGGCATTTAGCATTCCAAGACGGTACATTTGACGAAAGTGTTACGGGCAAAAGAATGTTGTTTGAAAGGTAGTATTGCTTTAGGCAATAGGCAGTAAGCCTTAGGATTTTGTTCAATACTCATGGCATGACTAACAAGTTGTTTTCAGAAGAAATAATAACGATAGTCATGCTATGAGTGTTTTCTTAGTACTTACTTTACGCTTATAGCTAAGATATTAGTTTTATATCACTACACTGATTTTATCATAAATCGGGAAGTACTCATCTGTACTCAATACAGGCATTTTCTCACAAATTGCTTGAGCAATAATCAATAAATCAAATGGGTCTCCATGTGATTTTACGCTACCTGTTTTTATTGGAACAAAAGACAATTCTAATATTTTATCGTAATGGGCTTGTTTTAGCTCAAGTATCCTAATCTTTCTTTTTGAGATTTCAACAATAGCTTCTTGATACGAAATATTAAATGGATTACTCCCTTTTCTTACCTTAATTGCTAATTCATGAAGACTGGCACTACTAATCCAAAGCTGATTTAAAGGATTTGTAAGAATATCAATTTGCTCTTTTGACATTCTATATTTATCATCATTTAACCAGAAGATGTAGATATTTGTATCTAAAAGGTAGTCCATACTACTATTTATTTACTTTCTTATATAATTCTTTATTCCGTTCTACGGCTTTTTTCCTCTCCTCAGGAGTTGATAACTCATAAGGTTCAAGTATTCCTTTGTATTGTTTTTTAGGAATGATTTCAGACTTATTTTGTGTTTTCGCTACCATTTTTGAAACGATTATCTAAAACAAATATAGCAAAATTTACTTAATGATACTCATGACATGACTACCAAGTTATTTTCAGAAGAAATAATATTATGTTAGTCATGCCATGAGTGTATATTAATATTTGCCTAAAGCCTACTTTTTGCCTTCTCCATATAATATCTACGAGTTCTTCCAATAATTATTCCGCCTATTACACCCGGTGCAATCCAAACTACTAAACCTGGAATATAAGGAGGATTGTTTACTACTAAAAATGCTGTTACGGTAGCGATATAGGCACCACCCATTCTCGAAATATGGTTTTGAAACCAATATCTTGCTTGTACAGCTCCTGTATTATTGACAACCTTCTTCCCTAAAAATACCCTTAAGTCTTCTGTTGCCATCAATAAAGAAAACACGCCAAAAATAGTAAACAAAATAGCATAAAAAGCAACCCCTTTTTGATAGGCTAACACCCCAAAAGCCATCATAGCAAAAGCACTAACAACGGTTAAGATAGCACCAAACCAATCAACAAATTCAGGTTGTAGATTTTTCTTCATACGTACCAGTCTCGCTCCCGTGAAGGTATTATAAAAACTAAAAACGGCAATACCTGTCAAGAAAATTAGGCGAAATTCCATTTTAAAGCGCATCAAAGCAGTTAATGCTACTAAGAACATCGCCCAGTAAAATACATTGCCCCAAAACACATGAGCCTTTCCTCCTTTTTTGGTAAACATGGGTACTAAACCAGTTGTTAAAGCTGTAAAGCCTGCAACGATATGAACATATAATGCCATTTTTAAAACTATTTCCATTTCAGTATTCGATTTGTGTTAAATGCTTGTTTTTTGATTGGTTCAAAATTAGCACTTACATAAAAGCCTGTGAAATTCTTGGGGGAATGAGCAAGAAAATGGGATATTTGGCAAGAATAGGGGAGTTTTAAGCCTGTTTGGGACATTTGACAAAGCTTAATGGGAGCATAATAAGGGAGAAAAGCCTACTTTTCTATTAGCTGGCGACTTAAGTCACCAGCTAATAGAAAAGTTTTGAGGGAGTAGTAAGTTTTAAGCATTAACCTCATCAATCAATGTTTTCAAAGCCTCCGCAGGATTATTGGTTTTCATAAAGGTTTCGCCAATTAAAAAGCCTTTATAACCCACAGTTTTTAATAATTTAATCGTCTCAGCTTGTGAAATACAGCTTTCTGAAATCTTGATACATTCAGCAGGAATTTTTTCGGCTAATTCCAATGATGCATTTACATTTTGCTCAGCAAAATTTTTGAGGTTGCGGTTATTGACACCAACGACATCAATATACTGATTCAAACTACGATTCAATTCTTCTTCGTCATGAATTTCTAAGAGGGTTTCCATGCCCAATTCTTTCGTCAGCTTTCCTAAGTCTTGTATACGTTGAGGCGTCAAATTTGCTGCAATCAAAAGGATTACATCTGCACCCAAAGATTTTGCTTCGATGATTTGGTATTCATCTATCATAAAATCTTTGCGTATCATCGGAATTGTCGGATTGGTACGACGAGCTTTGAGAAAATCTTCGCTAGTACCTCCAAAAAATTCAAAGTCTGTCAATACCGATAAGCACGCAGCACCAACTTTTACATAGCCAGCCGTTACTTCCTCTACCGTTACATTTCCATTGATAATGCCTTTTGAAGGCGATTTTCGTTTAAATTCAGCAATGATGCCCGAAGAAGCAGGATTAAGCAAACTTGTTTTTAAGGAATTATTCGTTTTGGCAAAAAAGCCACTTTTTTCTAACTCCTGAACAGAAACTTGCTCTTTGCGTTGGGCTACTTCCTGTGCTTTATGGGCGATAATTTTATCTAAAATAGTCATTTGTATCTAAATATTTTACTGAATAAATTGCTTGAAACCCGCCAAGGCTGTACCACTTTCTAATGATTCTTTGGCCTTCAAAATGGCATCTGGTAAGCTCAAAGTATTATCGGCACAATATAATGCCGTAGCAGCATTGGCGATTACAGCCTCTGTTTGGGCTTTTGTACCTTTATTTTCAAGAATATTGATTAATATTTTAGCCGATTCTTCTACCGTACTTCCTCCATGCAAATCTTCTTGTTTGCATCTTGTAAAACCCAACTGCTCAGGTGAAAAAGTCTCTTCTCCTTTTACCGTAATCAATTTAAAATCTGATGTCAATGACACTTCATCATAGCCATCTAAGGCATAAATTACACCATAATTCTTATACGACTTTTGAAGTAATTCGCCATAGAGTTTCAAGACATCTAAATTATAAACTCCTGTGATTTGCTTTTGAACTAAAGCAGGGTTTAAAATTGGCCCAAGCATATTAAAGAACGTTTTCATACCTAATTCTTTGCGAATAGGGCCAACAAAACGCATGGCAGGGTGGAACAATGGCGCATGTAAAAAGCAAATTCCTGTAGTTTCTATTTTCTGACGAAGATAATCGATGTCATTACTGAATTTTACCCCAAGATATTCTAATACAGTTGAGGAACCCACAGACGATGACACCCCATGATTACCATGCTTTGCCACGTTCTGACCAGCTCCTGCTACTACAAAAGATGCCGTAGTTGATATATTAAAGGTATCTTTGCCATCACCGCCTGTTCCGCAAACATCCATTGGGTCATAAGCAGAAAGGTCTATCGTAAGGGCTAGTTCCAACATCGCATCACGAAAACCAGCTAATTCTGCCGACGTAATGGGGTTCATCATATAGGTAGTCAGAAATGCTGCAATATGACTATTATTGGCTTCACCTCTAGCTATGATTCCCAAAGCTGTTTGGGCTTCTTCTTGGGTTAAAGCGTTACCTTCTGTTCTTTTTTGTAAGTAAATTTTCATACTAATTCGCTGTTAGCAATGGGCAATCAGCTATGGTTTATTTTTTGTATTAGATTTTAACCCAGTTCTCTACCATTTTCACGCCATATTCGGTAAGATAAGCCTCCGGGTGAAACTGTACACCCCTTACATCATAAAGCGAGTGTGCTTCCGCCATTACATAGCCTTGTTCATCAAGTGCTGTTACTTTTAATTCAGCAGGCATGGTCTCTTTTACGACTGTCCATGAGTGATAGCGACAAACATTTACTTCATTTGGTACTCCTTGGAAAAGAATCTCTGATGGCTCTGTAATGATACATTTAGTGGTTACGCCATGCAATACATCGCCCATGTTGTGTAATTTTGCACCAAAGGCTTCGCCAATGGCTTGGTGCCCAAGGCATACTCCAAAAATAGATTTTGTTGGGGCATATTCACGAATGACATCTAATAAAATTCCTGCTTCTTCGGGAATACCTGGGCCAGGCGAAAGCAATATTTTATCGTATTTACCTACCTCTTCCAATGAAATTTTATCGTTGCGGAATACATCCACTTGATTGCCTAAATCTTTTAAGATGTAGACTAAGTTATATACGAAGGAATCGTAATTATCAAGGACTAATATTTTCATGATTGTATTTTTAGCTGTCAGCTTTGAGCAATGAGCCTTGAGCTTTAAGTTGCATTCTTATTTTATTTAAACGGGAATAATGAATATTGTTAGCTATCAGAAATCGGCTATCTGTCATCGGCTGTGTACTTTTTTAATAACAAGCAATCTTCCTTTATTTGAATGGTTGATTTTAAAATCCGACGACCGAAATCCGATTACCGAAATCCCAAATCTACTAAATTCCCTCCGCCATATCCAAGGCTTTTCTTAATGCGCCTAATTTTAATTTGATTTCTTGCATTTCGTTTTCAATCACCGATTTGGCTACTACACCCATTCCTGCTTGGTAATAAAGTGTATTGTTTTTACTCATGAAAGTACGAATAGCGATAGCGTGATTAAAGTTTCCGACAAAATCCATATACCCAATTGCTCCACCATAAATATGACGGTTCACGTTTTCTAAGCGGTTAATGATACTCATGGCATTATGCTTTGGCGAACCAGAAAGCGTTCCCGCTGGGAAAGTATCTGCTACTAATTGCAATGGATTTGTACCAGCAGTCATTTTGCCTGTTACCTTAGAAACCAAATGAATAACGTGTGAGTAAAATTGTACTTCTTTAAAGGTTTCTACTTTTACTACGTCCGAGCTTCTTGATAAATCGTTTCTTGCTAAATCTACCAACATTACATGTTCGGCAGACTCCTTAGGGTCGGCTAATAATTCACGTGCCAATTCTGCATCTTTTTCATCATCACCTGTTCTTCTGAAAGTACCTGCAATAGGATGAATTTCTGCCATTCCATTTTTGATACCGATTTGTTTTTCGGGTGATGCACCAAAAATTCTATATTTTTCATAATCGAAATAGAACATATAGGGCGATGGGTTGATAGAACGCAAAGCACGATATACCTGAAAATCATCTCCTTCAAAAGTACGGCTAAAACGACGAGAAGGTACTATCTGGAAAACATCTCCACGCAAGCAGTGTTTGATACATTCTTGGATAATTACCCGCATTTCATCATCTGTATAATTGGTAATTTCTTCGCCTGTTAATTTGAATGACTTTGTAGCATAATGAGGCATACTTAACAGCATTTCTAGTGACTCTAGCCCTTTTACACTATCCGTATTTTTTCTTTTCTCTCCTTCGTATTCATGTTCGTAGAGGAACATCTCATCTTTAAAATGATTGATGGCTATTACATAACGATAAACATAGTAAATGATAGAAGGCATTTCTGTGTTTTCGTTTTTCTCCTGTATTTCAATATCTTCAAAATACTCTACGGCATCATAAGCAATATGTCCAAACATGCCATTGGCCATTGGGGCATAATCAGGTTGACGTTCCCATTGAAAACGATTGGCAAAGTCCATCAAGGCTTTTACAGCATCTTTGCGGTGATTCAATTTGAAAGTTTCCGTTGTACCATCTGGAAAATTTTGTGTAACTACGTCATTATCGACAATAATACTTGCCACAGGGTCGCAAGCAATATGGCTATAACCATGTTCTTTTCCGTGATAGTCGGCACTTTCTAAAATAACCGAATTCTTGAACTTATTACGCAATTTCAGAAAGATTCCAACGGGCGTAATGGTATCGGCTAAACGTTTCTTTTGGGTTGTTTTTACTGAAAAAGTCATGCTTAATTAGTGATTGTTTGAAAGAGCAAAACAAAAAAGGCTTACTGGTTGAACAGTAAGCCTTTCGTGAAGAAAAATATCTTTATCGAAAATACATTATGATTCTGTTCAACGGACGTTTGCCAGTTGCCACCACCATGAAGTATTTTTGAATGTTGTTGTCATTTTTTATGCATTTGATTTCACAAACTTAGTATTTAAAAATTAGATTCAAAAAATATTGTGGAAAAAATTATGGAAAAGGGATTTTAGTACATTTGAAAC
>NZ_JBWKYN010000022.1:0-43843 GCF_059423785.1 Arcicella sp. GW458-12-2-14-TSB2
GCCCAATTGGGCTGGCTTTTACTGTTTAAAATCAAAAATTATTACTTCAAAATCTTGATTTTAATATCTTTAAAATAGGCAACGCTTTTAGGGTCGTGTCCTTGTAAAGCGATTGTTCCAGAACTAAGCTTTTTCAAGCCACGATCTGCTGGCAGTGTTTCTGGCTCAGTGTAATCAACAGCTACCTTATCGTCAATTTTGATGATAATTCTTTTATCCTGCACAATGATATGGTACTCATACCATTCGTTATCCTTCGCTAAATTTTCCTTAACATCATTGATACCGTACAAGCTACCTGTCTTACGCCAGTCGCCATGTGTTTGGTTTACTTGAACCTCGTATCCTTTTTCTGGCCATCCTGACGCTTGATAAGCTGTATGAATAAATATACCAGAATTAGAGCCAGGTAAAGTTTTTGCTTTTAATTTCAGTTCGAAATTCTTGAAATCATGATTACCAACAGCACCTTCATAAAATAAGTGAGCTCTTTCGCCTGCCACTTTTATTGTTCCATCTTCAATTGTAAATGTAGAAGGATGTTCTTCATTTACATGCCAACCCGCAAAAGTTTTACCATCAAACAGAGAAACCCAGCCTTTTTCTTTCTTTTGAGAGAACGCTAAATTAATTGATAATAAAAAACATAGTAATAATGATAGTTTTTTCATGATTGAGTTAAGTTGAATTCCTTTTTGAGGAATGAATTTTATTTATAGTCGCTAATTTACGAATTCATTTGGTGAATAAACATTCAAAGTTACTGTATGAGTTTCTATAGGGTAAACATGTATTTATTGTGATTGGAAGTTTATACCCCAAATTTCTCTATTATTTTCATCCCGGTTTCGCTTATTAATCCCTAATATTCCTATATTTTCTTGGGTCTGTCAAACTTAATTTGCTATGCTAAAATCAGAGAGAAATTAGGCAAAAAAATACTTATATTTTTAGCGATTTTAAGGTAGAAATGATTCTTTAGGTCTTACTTTTGAGGAATCTTTTAATACATACAGCTTATGGAAAATGTAGAAATATTATCTCGGATTCAGTTCGCTTTCACTATCGCCTTTCATTATATCTATCCTCCTTTAAGTATTGGACTAGCCCTCGTGATGGTTTGTATGGAAGGCCTGTATTTAAAAACAGGTGATAAAGTTTATGAGCAATTAACACGCTTTTGGATTAAAATTTTTGCCCTAATTTTTGGTATTGGAGTAGCCACAGGTATTGTAATGGAGTTTGAATTTGGTACAAACTGGGCTTCATATTCACGTTATGTTGGTGATATTTTTGGTTCAGCTTTGGCAGCAGAAGGTATTTTTGCTTTTGCCCTAGAGTCTGGCTTTTTAGGCATTTTAATTTTTGGATGGAATAGAGTAAGTCCAGCGGTACATTTTTTTGCCACTATCATGGTTACCTTAGGCTCAATGTTTTCGGCTGTTTGGATTGTGGTTGCTAACTCTTGGCAACAAACCCCAGCGGGTTATCACATTGTAGGTGAAGGGCTAAAAGCAAGAGCAGAAATTACAGATTTTTGGGCAATGGTTTTTAATCCGTCTTCTGTGGATAGATTATCACACGTCTGGATAGGTTCTTTCTTAGCAGGTTCGTTTTTAGTACTAAGTGTTCATGCATATTATATTTATAAAGAACGCCATGTAGCGCTTTCTAAAAAAGCCTTTAAAATTGCGCTGACAGTAGCCACTGTTTCAGCATTAGCACAATTATTTACAGGACATCATTCGGCAGATGGGGTATCTAGAAACCAGCCTGCTAAATTAGCAGCTTTTGAAGGTCATTATGATAGTTCAGCCGTGGCAGACATGTATTTAATGGGTTATGTAGATACTAAAACCGAGCAAGTAACAGGGTTAAAAATCCCTAAAGGTTTAACTTTTTTACTTCATCAAGACTTCTCTACTCCCATAAAAGGCTTACGGGCCTTCCCTAAACAAGACCGACCGACAGCTGTAAATTTTGTATTCCAGACTTATCATCTAATGGTTTCAATAGGAATGACTCTGATTGCTCTTACTTTATTAGCCTCGTTTTTTTTGTATAAGGGTACTTTATTCAAGCAAAAATGGTTGATGTTAGTCTTTTCTTTTTCGGTACTGTTACCACAAATTGCCAATCAGGTAGGCTGGTATTCTGCCGAAGTAGGTCGCCAGCCGTGGGTAGTATATGGATTACTTAGAACCTCGGATGCCCTTTCAAAATCTGTTAAAGCTAATCAGGTATGGTTTTCACTAATTATGTTTACTGTTATTTACGTTTTGCTTTTTTGTCTCTTTATCTACCTTTTGAACAAAAAAATAAAACATGGCCCTGTTGAACATCATCACACTGATGAGATAATTCATTCATCTAAGCGTAACAATCCTATTTTAGATTAAGGGTTTTCTACAACTCTTTTAAACTCAACAACTTTAAACTCAAAAAGCTTATGGCTACTTTTTTAGGAATAGATTTGCCCACTTGGTGGTTTGCCGTCATTGGGGCAGTTTTTACTGGATATGCTATTTTGGATGGCTTTGATTTAGGTGCTGGCGCTATTCACTTACTATTTAAAAAAGAAGAAAGCAGAAGAATCGCCCTCAATGCCATTGGTCCTGTTTGGGATGGCAACGAAGTATGGCTAGTAATTGGTGGTGGTGCGTTGTTTGCAGGCTTTCCCGAAGTATATGCTACTTTATTTTCTGCATTCTATATTCCCTTCATGTTGTTTCTGATGGTATTGATTCTTCGGGCTATTGCCATTGAATTTAGGAGTAAAGAAGCAATGCTTTGGTGGAGACAAATGTGGGATATTGTTTATTCTCTTGCCAGTACGATGATTGCTTTTTTATTAGGTGTTGTATTGGGCAACCTTATTCAAGGTATTCCGATTGATGAAAATTTTGAATATCAAGGAGATTTTCTGCAACTACTAAATCCTTATGCTTTACTGACGGGTCTTACTACTTTGGCATCTTGTACGATGCACGGTTCTATTTATTTAGTGATGAAAACCGAAAGCAGACTTTATACAAAACTGTCTATTATGGTACGTGATACCAGTCGCTTTTTTGTGATTTGTTACATCATGCAAACAATGGTAACGTTGGTGTACTTCCCAAGCATGGCGGCTAAATTCAAAGCTCATCCTACGCTTTTTGCCGTACCTATGCTTACGGTTTTAATTATTATTAATACCCGTAGGTTATTAGAAAAAGGAAAATATATGTTGGCTTTTTTATCGTCGGCTTTTACGATGGCGTCACTTTTAGTAACAGTTGCTATCAACTTATTTCCTAAAATTATTCATTCGACTTTAGACCCAAAATACTCAATTACCATTTATAATGGAGCTTCTTCTGAAAAATCATTATCAATTATCTTGCTCTTTGCTGTCATTGGAGTACCCATCGTGGCAACCTATACATTTTTTGTATTCTGGACTTTTAAAGGAAAAGTAAAATTGGATGAGAGTTCTTATTAGTTATTGAGTGAGTTGTGAATGAGTGATTTAGTGAATATTTTACTTACTTCTTATAAACCCTACTCATGGCATGACTGATAGAAATTTGTGTATTCTCAAAATAGCTTTCAAGTCATGCCATGAGGAATATCGTAAAATATTAATTTGTCTAAATAATTTTAATTGTAGCAGTAATACTTGTGTTTAGCGCTACCGTTCGTTACAAAGTAATAAATTTTACACTTGTCATAGACAAACCACATAAATAATATGAAAAAAAATTTAATTGTAGTGATTTTATTATTTGGGATTACTATTTGTAATGGACAGGTTATTAGTAAAAAGGATAGTCTTTTAGTAATAAGAGCATTAGATAAAGTTTTCAAAAACTTTAAAAAACCAAACTTTGTAGAATTCCAGAAAATATCAACAAGGGTAATCTCATGTATTATATGTGAAGATGCAAAAAATTCAAACCTTGGAATTTATGACATAAAGAGAAAAGATTTTTTCAATAACCATCTAAAAGCTATCAAGAACTCTGAAAGTTGGGAAAGAGCATCAAAGTCTAAAGAAATAATACTTCATAGACAAAATAGTAAGCGTGTTGACATAATTGCTTTTTTAACAACTTGGAAACCTAATGAGTATGCCCTTGGACATGAAGGAGCCCAGTTAGGTATTTACTTTTTAAAGGTTGACGAGGAATTTAAGTTTTCTGGTGTGGAAACTATTCCATAAACATAATATAATAGTTCAGCCCTCAACTACACAACTTTATAATACAATAGTCAAACCTAAAAATCGTATGAGAAACAATATGCTTATTGGCATTTTCTTTAGTATTTTGTTCGCTTCTTGTGATACAAATAAAATAATAACTGGTCGGTATCGCTCTAATTTTGCTCAATGGGGATTTTTTAAGACTAATATTGTATTAAAGTCCGATAGCACATTTCATTATCAATTGTCGGGTGACTTAGAAAATACTGAACTTGAAGGAATTTACAAAACTCATAAAGATAAGCTCTATTTACGATTTTATAAACTTAAAGATGAGCCAGCAGATGCAATCAAAATTGTTGGGAAAGATACTATTGTTGATTTTGAAAAACTTTATAATACACATCCCTATGAATTAAAAAGAGAAAATGAAATTGAATATCACTTAAAGTTTAAAATCTTAAAAAATAAGTTACAATCATATCGTATTGATAATAACAAACTTGTTAAAAGAATTAAAACTTATTCAAGTAGAAAATATATTCTTTTTTGGAAAAAGAGTCATAGTAAGAAATATTTTTTAAAGAGAGTAGAAGTATAAAAATTC
The DNA here is from genome assembly GCF_059423785.1 of Arcicella sp. GW458-12-2-14-TSB2. Classification (NCBI taxonomy): domain Bacteria; kingdom Pseudomonadati; phylum Bacteroidota; class Cytophagia; order Cytophagales; family Flectobacillaceae; genus Arcicella; species Arcicella sp. GW458-12-2-14-TSB2. Next base: position 4,794 of record NZ_JBWKYN010000022.1, read on the forward strand.
TTACATCGAAATTAAACTATTAGCAGAAATACCTAAATTTTGATGCAAATTTTTAATCATTTTAAGGCTTAGCTGTCTTTTACCATTCAATACTTCTGATACTCTATTTTCCCCTCCAAAATATTTAGCCACATCTTTTTGACTAAGCTGTAATTCAGCCATTCTGTATCTTATGGCTTCTATAGGATTTGGTTTGGGTAATGAATAGTTTTTCTTTTCATATTCACTTGCCAAAATAGTAACAGCCTCTAATATTTTTTCTTCTTCAGAACCTTCTGGACATTCTAATAGCAACTCAATAAGCTCATTTGCTTCAGCAAATTCTTGTTCATTAGTAATCGGCTTGATTTGAATTTTCGTTTCCATTATTTTTAAATATTTGAAATATCGTTTATTTCAGCCTTTGTTGGTGAAAACACAAATAAGGGCTGAAATATTTATTTACTAAGATTCCGTGTGAGTTGTAAACTCTTTTGTATTTAGTCCTGTTAAATTACTTTCAATAAAGCTTATTCCTTCTGCGGTCAACCTTCCAACCAATTCAAATGGTCCCCAGATTTGAAATTTTATAAAAATTTGATTGACAAAGTGACTATTTGAAAACTTTACTTGGTAGCCTGCTTTAAAGTGAGAAGCATCCATCAATATGTTATTGGGATACTCACTTGTTTCACCATGTGTTATCATTACACCTCTAAAGTCTGTGCTTCCATCATAATCATCATCCCAAACAACTGCTGGATGATATAGTCCTTTTCGCAAATTTTTTCTGGCAACTCTGTTATGTGGTAATAATATATCTCCTTTTGTAAACATTTTGTTTTAGCAGTTAAAGTAAAAAGTCTTAGAAATCAACTTACAAGAAACAGTAAGCTACAGATTTTATTTGATATTTTAGCCCTTGTTGGTGTTTTCACAACAACTCGAGCGTGAGCAACATACCCATGTGTAAATCAAAAAAACTAACTATCGAGTTGGTTAATTTCTGATACTACTCTTGTTGGAGATAACTCCAACAAGGGCTGAGAAATTCTTGTTCATTAGTAATCGGCTTGATTTGAATTTTCGTTTCCATCATTTTATATATTTGAAATGTCTTTTATCTTGTCATATTCCTTATGAGTCCCCAAAAATCTTACATAAACCGCAAAAAATTTGTACCTGACATAAGCAACTAACCTGTATTTGTCAAGAGCAATGTTAAAAACAATTCTCCCATTACCCACAATATCAGCGCCTTTGAAATCTTCTATTATTTGATTGGGGTTTTCATACGTGTTTTCCTCCATCTTCTCATACCAGATTTCCAATGAGGTTCTTGCATCAGGGTATTTATCCCAAAACTCTTTTAAGGTTTTATGTGAGTATATTCTCATAAGTACAAATATAACTAAATAGTTCCACAATTTGGGAAGTTTAAAGGTTTTTATGGCATGAAAATTACATATCAGCCCATAAAAGTCTTCGTTAATTTCCTGACTTTATCATCGCTCTAATTTGTACTTCTAATTCTTGGGCTTTGACTTGTGCATCTTCCAAAGGCAAACCTTTATTCATTTCTGGGCGACGGTGTCCAATGCTTGTAAGCCATGCATCTTTCATAATATTTTGGCGTTGTGTAACTAGCTTCATAAAAGCCTCTGGCTCAGTAATATTAGTGAGCGTTGCTTGAACTGTTGGTGCTTTGGCAACGTCTAAAGCTCCTAAATGCATTAAAATACTTTTTGCCATAATCCAATGCCCTGCTTCGCCTGGATGAATGCCATCATTTGCCAAAGTAAAATAGCTTTCAATGCCTAATCGTTGGTCTAATCTTCGATGTGCCTCTAATACTCTTTGCATAGGATAATGTACGTCTATCACTTCCCATTTTTCTTTTTTTACTTGACTTAACAACCAGTCGGAATAGGTATCTAACACGTCAGCATAACCAATCTTTTTACCTCTTGCTTCATCATATATAGGTGGTGTAAGGTGAATTATTTTTGCACCAGAAGCTACCACTTTATCGTGCAACCATTGAACCCCATCTTTGAATTTTTGAAAACGGACTAAATCCAACGGTAAATAAATTCCATCATTCATGCCATAAGAAGCAAATACTAAATCTGGCTTAGTCTGCGCTAATATCCTTGACAAACGTTCATGCAAGTCAGGACGAGGAAATCGACCATCCGCATGCCCATCTTCCGAAAGACCAGACACCGTCTCACTAGGTAAACCAACATTGATAAATTCTATTTTCTGATTAGGGAAATGTGCTATACAATACGCTTCAATATCATTTACATAAGAACCTGCATAGGTAATACTGTTACCTAAAAACAACACTTTTTTTACTTCTGGTTTGAACAAAGGTGTTACTTGTGCAAAAACTGTTGAACCTAATAAAATAAGAAATAAGAAGAAAACGCTTTTTTTCATAACTGAAATTATTTACTGAATCTCGAACTGATAAGTTCCTGCTGTTAATGTGTTAATTTTTAATTGTTTATGGGTATCCGACACTACTTTTTCTTCAACTGTATATTGTTTTTGAATATGCTGCGATTTGTTTACAGTAAGTAAAATCGTTGCTGTGGCATTCGCTGGAATAATAATATTATACAAAATTTTTGTGCCTACTCTTTTCCATGAAGAAACTATCTTCCCTTGTGGAGCATCATGTGAAGCTTCAAAATGATTAAGGTTTTCTACAAAATTAGGTGCCAAGATAATATTCTTAAACCCTGCTTGCGAGGCATCAGGTTTAATCCCTCCAATGCCTTTATACAACCATGCCCCGATTTCACCAAACATGATATGGTTCATTGAAATATCACTTTTAGCATCAATCGGCCAGTTTTCATAAAGGGTGGTTGCACCATTAGCAATCCACCAACCCCACGAAGGAAAGGTTTCTTGCGAGGCTACTTTGTAGGCTACATCAGCATATCCATTTTCACTTAAAGCATTCAAAATGGCTTTTGTACCCAACAAGCCTACATCTAAATGGTTATTGTCTGCTTCTACTCGCTTGGCTAAATTGGCGGCTACTTTCGCTTTCAATTCTTCTGGCACTAATCCCCAATATAGCGGAACACTCAATTCTGTTTGGACACCATTCCCATATATACCTGTTTCTTTGTTTAAATATTTATTGTTAAAAGCTGTTTTAATCTTATTCGCCAAAGCTGAATATCTTTCATAATCAGCTGTTTTACCAAATAGTTTTGCAGTTTTTGCTAAGATAGTAACATCTACAAAATAGTAAGCAGACGACGTTAATTCTACAGGTGTTTTAGATTTTACAGGCACCCAATCGCCCAAGCCCCAAGTCGTTAATCCAGTCGGACTGATAGATTCAATATGATTGACATAGCGTTTGAGGTTTTCATAATTATCTGCCAAAATCTTAGTATCACCATAAAACAAATAGATATTCCAAGGAATAATGGCGATAGTACTTGTCCAATCTGGTCCATTTCCCCATTCATAACCCCAACCATCTGTAGGAATAATAGAAGGTAAAACGCCATTGGCTTGCTGCTCGTCTCGGTGGTCGGCGAGCCATTTTTCATAAATCGTGATACCATCAAAATTATACAAGCCTGTTTCGCTTGCAATGTGGGCATCTCCCGTCCAACCGTTTTTTTCTCTTTGTGGGCAGTCGGTTGGATAACCAAATAGATTTGATAAATAAGCATTATTGGTAGCAGACCAAATTTTGTTAATCGTCGGGTTTGATGAATTTATCTTTCCCACCACTGGCACATCGCTATGCATAAAATATCCTACCAAACTTTCTTTTGTCAAGGCTATTGGCTGACTACTCGTTATTTCTACATATTGAAATCCTTTGTAATTAAAATGAGGCATAAAGCTTTCTTCACCTTTGCCCGATAACGTAATAATATCTACCTGAAAAGGGTCTTTATTATCAGTAGGGCGGTAATGCACATCAATATTCGACAAGTCGGCACGTCCATCAGGGTACAACCTTTCAGCATGTTTTAGACGTAAAACTGTTCCTACTTTTCCCGAAACCTTGATTTTACTTACTCCCGAAATGTTTCTGCCTAAATCAAAAACATAGGTGGTATCATTAATTTTATTCAAACTCTTAGTCGTAATTTCTTCTACATTTCTAATCGGTTGCAAGGCCTGAGCCACAATGTTATTAGAAGGTGCTGTTCTGAAAATAACATCTTTCCATTGTTTATCATCAAAATTAGCTTTGTTCCAATCTGGCTGCTCCAATCGGGCATCGTAATGTTCTGCGGTGTAAATACTATTGAAAATAATGGGACTCAAAGATGTTTTCCAGTCTTTGCCTGAAGCTATTACTTCGCTAGTACCATCGTCATACTTTACCCGAATATCCATACAAAAGGTTGGTCGTCCACGCCAAGGCGCTTCGTGAAAATACCAAACTGCTGTAGATTGATGATTGTACCAACCATTTCCCAAGAGTACACCAATAGCATTTTTACCCGACTGCAATAGCTTCGTTACATCATGCGTAACATACAAAGTACGTCTATCAAAACGCGTGTACATAGGGTCTAAGCGATGATTGCTGATTTTTTCACCATTGATATATAACTCGTACAAGCCCGCCACCGCAATATATGCACGAGCCGAAACGATTTTCTTATTTGCATGAAAGGTCTTTCTAAAATAGGGAGCAGGCTTAGTATTTACATCCCTTGAATCGCTAATCCAAGCACCTTGCCAGTTGCTCATATTCATCATCCCTGTTTCAAAACTAGCGATTTCAGAACTGGTTTGTTGAGTGTCCTTATCCCAAGTAATTACACGCCAATAGTATTTTGTAAAGGCTTGCAGAGGTTTGCCCTGATAACTTACTAAAGTTTGTGAAACACTCTTTTTGTCAGTATTCCAGTCTTTGCCAATGCCTTTTGTTAAAGCCAATGAATCAGTATTCACTAAGATTTGGTAAGCTGTCTGTTTTGCTCCTTGTCGGGCATCAATCAAATGCCAAGTAAAGCGTGGTGAGGTGGCATCAATCCCCAACGGATTAACCAAATATTCACATTGCAAGGCGGTAACTTTGCAAGGTGTATTAGCAAAAATGGATTGACTAAGCAATAAGCAATTCAAGAAAAGGAATAGACGAAAAGGTATTAGTTTGTGGCTCATGGTTTTGGTTAAGAATGCTCTGAATTAAAGAGCGGAAATTACGGAGTAAATCTGGATAAACTATTCTCGTTTGTGGGTTAGGCTCAACTTGGATTACTAAACGACTTATCTTTTAGTTATTATTTTATTGAAAAAAAACGTCGAGTTTTTTTATGGAAAAATAAGGTTGTACTTTAGGAGTATACATATCTCATATTAACAAATAAGCTCTCATTCTATGACAACCAAAATATTTATATCATCCATTTTAGTTTTGATACTTACATCTTGCAATAATACTAGTCAACAGGACAATGCTAAATCAAATGAAACTCCAAAAGCTTTAGAGGACAACAGTTCATCTGACATCCTTCTTTCAAAAAGCCGAAGTGAAAGCTTATTGGAAAATCTTTACAGTGAACTTATAAACAAAAATACTGATTTGAAGACCTTTGAAGACAAACTTGAGCAAGTAAATAATAGCAAAAGAGATTCAATATATTTGTTTAATAATTTTAATGAAAAAAATATACAGTATTATGATGAAGCTAAAGATTACACATCAGAAATTCAAGATTCATTGTTGAGAGATAAAATGAGAAAGCTGATTGCGGGTAATTTAAAAAAATACAATTCCTCAATTACAAAGCACAACAAATTACTAAAAACAATAGAGAGCAATAATTTAACAATCTCTGATATTCATACTGCTTTAAAAATAGTAAAGACATTACCGTTGATGGAAAAATATCAAAGAGACAATTTACCAAAGACAAAATCACTTGAAAGTTATATTAAACAACAAAATGAAATAATACGCCAAGCTGAATTGCTCATAAAAAAATAAGTGTTTGTCTAGTCTTTGTTGGAGTTTGTTCTTCAACAATACTGAACCCAAGCTGTTTCAAGGCTTATTTAACTTGGAACGACAAATACAATTCAGTCTGATACTGAATTGTATATTTACCACAAAGTCTGAGACTTCGTGGAGCTAAGAATAAGAACTTCTAAAATTTTAATAATATCACTCCATGAATTTTGAAAAATTAGTTCCTAATATTTTTTATGTTGACATTAATGATGGACTGACATTATTTGTCGACTGTTTAGGGTTTACTATAGGTCACAATGAAATAAAATCCTTCAATCCATTTTGTGTACTAGAAAAAGATGGTTTACGCATAAATCTTTTTGAAAATGCAGTACTTGCAAAGGAACATAACCCTGAATTTCGATTAGTCACAAAGAATATTGAGGAAGTTTATGAGAAAGTTTCTAATTCTCATCCTCAATTCCTTCATCCAAACCTGAAAGTAATTACGCTTCGTCCATGGGGTGCTAAGGAATTTGCTTTGATGGATAAACAATTGGGGGTTATCATTCAAGAGTGGTAAAATAACTATATAATGTCTTATTTACCAAGCTGTTTCAAGTCTTATTTAACTTGGAACGAAAAATAAATTTCCGTCTGATACTACGAGGAGCTAAGAGTAAAACCCGTTTTTCATTAACACCGTTTATTATTCAAAAATAATCTTACATGAAAAGAATTGCGATATTTATTTCCATTTTCATAATATGTTCTTGCCAAGCAAAACATGATAATCTCATACCTAATACGGATGTTAAATTGATTTCGTCCGACTTCACAAAATGGTGGACTTATTATAACTCGGATACACAGCTCTCTTCCGATTTTACGGCTTATGATGAAGCCTCTCACAAGATTGATAAGCTTACTTTTCTAACAAAACTTACTGAAGGGAAACATATACCTGTAAGGCTAAAAGCAGAAAACCCAAGTGATGAAGTCCGTTTTCAATTATTTAACATAAATAGCAGTTCAGATGATATTAGCAATACCATTAAAAATGTAGCATCAACTGAACTTGCATATTTTAAGCTAGAAGGCAGTGCATTTCCAAGCTATGATTTTATTTCTTTAGACAATAAAAAGGTTTCGTCTAAAAGTAATAAAGGGAAATATGTCATAGTAAAAACATGGTTCTTACATTGCAAAGCATGCATTAAAGAATTCCCTTTACTTAATAACCTAACTAAACAGTATGCTAATCGTGACGATATTTCGTTTATTAGCTTTGCTTATGACGATAATAAAAAATTAAAGACCTTTTTAGCTACAAAACCCTTGAACTATAGTAATGTAAAAGTACCACAAGAATATATTGAGGACACCTTAGGCTTCAATATCTATCCAACCCATATAATTATAGACAAATACGGAAAAATCGTTAGGATTTTCAACCAAGCTGATAAAATGGAAGCATTTCTTCAAAAGTATTTAACCAAACAACATCTCCTTAATTCCCTCAATGATGATTTGAAATAATGATTGAAAGAGACAGAATATCCTGATTTAGTTCATCAATTGTAGAACGCAACTGATTAATCATACTTTCAAGTTGTTGTAGGTCTTCTACTGTATATAGCCCTCCTTCGCCGAAAAACAGTTTCAAGTCTGCCTGATTTATTTCTCCATCATCCATTAAAATATGTTGCCATCTTGTTTTAATATTGTAGGCCAAAGAGTTTGTTTTAGCATTACTCATTTGCTTATCAGTCAATAACTTCCAGATAAAAGGTGATAAATTTTTATCATTATTTGATTCCTCCCAAATGTTTTTAAGCAGGTTTCGATGATGATAAAATTCTACTTTTTTCCCTTTAGGGTTAATTGTGATAATACCTACACCAGCCCCTATTAAGCCAGCGCCAACGCTGATGGTTTTGTTCAGATTATCAGATTCGATAAAAGAAGTAACTCCCGCACTTACTGCACCAAGAATTACAGAACCAACTAACAAACGATTTGTCCTTTTTGAGTTATAATCATCCAAATAATCAAGTATTTGATGACTTCGAACACTTTCACAAAGTAATTCAGAAGAAATAGCCTCTAAATCTAACCTTGCAAGCTGAATTTTAGCGTTTATCTGATCTTTCTTTTCTAATAAGGTAAGCCTTACGCCATCATTTGAAGTTTTTTTAATAGTAAGATAATCATGAAGATCATTTAAAATTCCTAGCGATTTAGCAACGGCATAATTGTTTTCAGTAAGATTAGAATTAATAAAATCCTGAGAGGTTAAATCTGATGCCTCTTCAAAAATTGCATAGTTAATCTTATAATTGGGCGTACAAAAGCTATTCTTTAGGGCATTCACTTGAGGGTTCCTCAAAATTTTTGATGAGGAACAAGACCAAAAAAGTATAGAAGTTATTAGTAAGAGGGTACACTTTTTCATTTATATTCAGGAGCAGTTAATAAAATATCCCTTGTTATTTTATAATCGTAATATATGAAATATTTAAACCCTACAAAACTTACTTAGAATAACTTCTTTTTTTGATACGACTAGTCTATACTACTCCATCACGACCAAATCAGCTTTCCTAGCCTCAGGAATTACTATCAGCTTTTCAAGCTTGCCATTTCTTACAATACCTTCAACCGTTGTATTATAGGGAACATGTAGTTTGAATTGAGCATTCCATTCCTTTGGCCAAGCAGGTAATAGATAGATTTTTTTGCCATCTACTTGCATCAGCATTTCTTGCAAGCCAATCATTGCCGAACCTCCCCAATTATGGTCAGGAGTCCAGTCGAAACCTGGTCCCCAGAATGTTGGGAAACGATGATTTGAGTCTTTGAATTTTTCTCTGGTAAGTTCCAGAGCTTCCTGTACTAAACCTAATCGAGCTGCAAATATACTATATTGTCGCCAGCCGATATGACTTCTATATTTTTGTACATGTGGATCAAAGCGATAGGTATTGACGGCAACATCTAAATCAGGTTTGCCAACACCATAAATTCCCCAAGGAAACACAGGATATAGTTGTGGGGCTTCTGAATTCTGTACCCTAGCCCAAGTTTGTGCAGGTGCAAGGGTTTTATGTCCTGCCATTTCCTGCAATGGAATAGGTGGAATACGTTTTAACATTCCTCCCCACTTTTGTTTTCTAGTACTGTCTAAATATTTTTCAGGCAACTCAACGACTCTTGCTAATATCACCTTCAACGCCGAAATCACTGTTGTTGAATTGTAGGTCATTTTAAAGGTTTCCGCAGCAGAGCTTGGATAAAAAATATATTGCCCTTGCTCATCAAATGCTTTTACACCTCGTTTTTTTGCCAAAAGTTGATAATGTTCATCATAAAAAGTCAGGCAACTTTCTATAAAAGGCACATATTCCGAAATATCTCTTCCTTCATATCGCTCTGTTTCTAGCATCATTAAACAAAACTCCAACACCGTTTCCCATTCATATTCAAGCCAAGCATTGTATTCCATGCCTGCATCATACCCTTCGGGACGCTTTAGCCCATATTCAAAAATATTTGGTAAGCCAAAATTCTCAATTTGTTCTGTAAAACAAGCCCCCGCATGGTTCCAATAGACTTTACTTCGCAATTCTGCATTTTTCAGCGAACGTAAGTAAAAATCAAATTGAGGTTTTAGCATATCGAAATCACCACTTTTAAACATCGGGAAATAAACCAATCGTTGGTTTTGTGCCGTCATCGTTCCGCCACCCCAAAGTCTAAAGTCAGCAGAAAAAGGGTAGGTTTTATCGACATGTGCAGGGTCAAAAGTAAACAATCCGCCATTGAATTTAGTCGGCCATTTTCCATAAGCATTACAAGCTAATTGATAACGGAAGAGTTGGTAATTACGAGAAACCGTGCTGTCTTTCCCTTCGATATAAATGTAGCTTCTATCCCAAAAAGCCTTCCACCAAGCATTCGTTTTTTGTAAAGCTGTTTTGCTATTGGTTGTCGCATCTTTCAACACATCATCTAAGCCTTTTTGCCATTCCTCTAAAGTATTGGTCTGGGCAACATGCAAGGCAATGTCTATCTGCTGTGAACGAGTAGCTTTGATACTTTCAAGTGACCAAGCCTTAAATTCTGTATCAGCATATTTACCGATAGAAGTATTTGAAGCTTTAAGGTTTTTCCCCGTTATTATTCCCCCAAAAGTATTGTTTTTGATAGGGTCAAATAGTTGGTCTTTTACCGTATTCATACCTTCCATTCTCACGGTATAATCGAAGATGTTCTCTACATCGCTCCTATTTCTATGGTAAAAAAGTATAGTATTCCCTTGAAAATTGATATTGTCTTTAAAGGTGGTGACATCAAACTTTTGTTTGCTTTTATAGGAATTAGCTCTTAATTCTTTGACTTCTGTAATAAGATGGTCTTCATTTCGCCAAGATTCAAAAGATGCTTTTATTTTAATGGCTTTTTCGCTCTTTAAATCAAAGTGTATTACTGGGCGAAAAACATCAACCCATATTTTCAACAATGTTTTGCCTGCACTAATACTGACAAAGCCTTCTTCTAAATGTAATTCTTGTTTAAAATCAGAGGCATTAAAAGGATTGGATGATAATTGTAGACGAACTCGACCCTGTTTTAAAAAAGTATTGTTCTCATCAAAAGTGCCACTTCTGGAAAGATATACCAATACATCTCCATTTTCAACCCAAACATTTAGACCTATGTCACCACCGCCACAAGGCATTGATTCTGAGGAGTTTTTACTCTGGCTATTCCAAACAACGTTGTACGCTTTTAGTTGTTTGTTTTGCGCATTACTGACAAAAAACAAACCTATCAAAACCAGTAAAAGAATACTTTTTATAATATAATACATCCCTATTTTTAAGGTTAAACACGAGTCAATTTTACGGGTGGCGTATGATTGGCATTCCATTGACAGATATAAAGATTTTTATCTTCGTCCACACACACATCATGTCCGTGCTGAAAAATAGCGTTGGCTTGTTGAAGCGTAGGTTGCAAGATACCATTTTTATATATTGGGGCTGTCCCTCCTGGGCTAGCTACCACTTTATTGTTCTTATCCAGAATCGTCACAAACCCAGAATCTCCTCCTAATTTTTGCCCATTAGCATCTTTCGACCAGCATACGCCTGCATAAATATTTTCAGCATCAAGTACGGGGCGACACACATACATACCAGGCAAATCTACTCTTTTAATAAACTTTCCATCTAACGTAAAGAATTTAAAAGCATTTTCTTCTCTGGAAGTACAAATCAACACTGGATTATTCTTATCTCGTAAATCAATGGCAACACCATGCGCATTGTATAAATTATGCTCTTTATTAGCATTATGCTGTCCGCCAAAATGACGAATATATTGCCCTTTACTATTATATTGAATGATATAGTCAGAACCATACCCATCTGCTACATAAATATCACCGTTAGGTGCAACAGCCGTTTCTGTAGGCATAAAAGGCTCATTATCTTTATAAATACCTATCGTGCGTGGGTGACCAATCGCAAAAATTACCCTACCATTTAAATCCGTTTTTAATACCTGTCCTGCCTGAGCATTCCATTTACCTGTTTTATCTTGATACCACCCACAGTCTACAATCAACAAAAAATCTTCTCCGCCTTCTTTGCTCAACGTCAAACCATGTCCCCCAGGAAAAGCCGTTCCCCAAAAATCCAGCAACTTACCCGACTTATCAAAAATCAAAATATTATTTCTAATATCATCGCCCAACATAATCAATCGTCCTTTGCTATCTTGCACCATTTCATGACAATTGAAAAGTGGATTGGAGTTGGCACTAATTTTTGCCCAACTTTTATCTACTTTATATTGATAGTCTCCATGACCAATGATTAATTCTTCGGTCTTTTTGTCTTTATGAAGAATAGAAAAACCAAAGCTTGGGTATGATAGCGCTGTTGCTGAGACTAAAGCTGTATTTTTAATAAAATGTCTTCTGGTTGTCATAGTATTTTAGGTTCTGTATTATTCAAATTAGGCTAATATATCTTTTACAACTTTCCCATGGACATCTGTTAAGCGAAATCTTCTTCCTTGAAATTTATACGTCAGTCGCTCATGGTCAACACCCAACAAGTGCATTAATGTAGCTTGAAAATCATGCACATGCACAGGGTCTTTTATGATGTTATAACTAAAATCATCTGTCTCTCCATAGCTCAATCCTGCTTTTACACCTGCACCAGCCATCCACATAGTAAAACACCTTGGGTGGTGGTCTCTGCCATAATCATTGGTACTCAATTTCCCTTGAGAATATACTGTTCTACCAAATTCACCGCCCCAAATAACGAGGGTATCTTCTAACATTCCCCTTCTTTTCAAGTCTTTTATTAAGCCCGCTGTCGCTTGGTCAGTGCTTTTGCATTGCTGTGCTATTCCTTGCGGAAGTCCACCGTGTTGGTCCCATCCTTGGTGATATAATTGTACAAACTTTACATCTTTCTCTAATAGCTTTCTTGCTAAAAGACAATTGGCTGCATACGTTCCTGCATCTCGACTATCAGCACCATATAAATCAAATACTTCGTCGGGTTCATCAGCGGTACTCATTACTTCTGGTACGGAAGTCTGCATACGATATGCCATTTCGTATTGTGCTATTCTCGCTTCAACTTCAGGGTCGGCATAGGTGTCATTTTGTAATTTATTGAGCTTCGATAAGTAATCCAACATCTCTTTTCTGTCTTTTCCATCATAACCTTCGGGGTCATTTAGAAATAACACAGGGTCTTTGCCTGATCTAAATTGTACTCCTTGATGTTTGGACGGCAAAAAACCATTTCCCCACAAACGTGCATAAAGGGGCTGGTCTTTTTGTCCATTTTTAGACACTAATACAATAAATGTAGGCAAGTTTTGATTGTCAGAACCAAGTCCATAACTTACCCAAGAGCCTATTGATGGTCTCCCAGGAAGTTGATTACCTGTCTGAAAAAAAGTGATGGCAGGGTCATGATTGATGGCTTCTGAATGAATAGATTTTATGATACATAGTTCATCTACTACTGCGGCAGTGTGTGGTAATAATTCACTCACCCACATTTGGCTTTGCCCATGCTGATTAAATTTGAAGGCAGACGGCACCATCGGTAAAGCACTTTGGTTAGCACTCATACCTGTCAGGCGTTGTCCTTTTCTAACAGAATCTGGCAAATTTTGTCCTGCTAAATCAATCAGCTTAGGTTTGTAGTCAAAGGTTTCAAATTGCGACGGCCCGCCACTCATGAACAAATACACTACCCTCTTGGCTTTAGGAGCAATATGTGGCAAAGCCTTTAGAATTTCTTCTTCCAGATTAGATGTCGTATTTTCTTTCACAATCTTCTTAGGAGAATCAAAAAAACCACTTACCCCAGTCAACAAAGAGCCTACAGCTAACGAACCTAAACCCAAAGAGGTTTTAGTCAAAAAACTTCTTCTATCTAATTTATCATGTAAATGATTGAATTCGGGCGTATGAAGCCTAAACTCTTCGTCGTGATGATGTGCCATTTTCTATCTTTTAGTTAAAGTAGCATCTGAATTTAAAATAGTATTTGCCACTACAGTATTCGCGGCTATCAGCGAAGTATCTAATTTCTTATCTACTACATACTGCCCCGCTTTCAATATTCCTTTTGCTTTTTGAGGATACTGTTCAAATTTAGCGCGTGACACTCGTTGTAACTGTGCTAATAACGCTACCTCTTTAGCATGTGGGGTTCTTCCTGTCAATTTTCGATAAATGTAAATGATTCCCTTATTTACATCCCCTATTCTAGCCATTTGCTCACCCATTACTTTGCTTGCTTCCACGAAAGTTGGGTCATTCAATGTGACTAACGCTTGCAATGGCGTATTGGTTTTTTGTCTTCTTACCACACACGAACTTCGTGAAGTGGCATCAAAAGTAGCCAAAGTTGGGTTTGGAACGGCTCTTTTTACAACCACATACAAGCTCCTGCGATAAACAGATTTACCAGAATCTGCTTTATAAGTGGTGTTATTAATTTCCCATAGTCCTTCTGGCTGATAAGGTTTTACGCTCTTTCCGCCAATAACAGGATTTAGCAAACCACTAGCCATCAGGGCATTGTCACGAATCATTTCGGCAGTCATTCTATTCACAGGGCCATGTGCCAATAAACGATTTTCTGGGTCTTTTTCTCTTGTTTCTTTATTGACACGAGAATCCTGTCTATACGTTGCTGACATTACTATTAGCTTATTGAGTTTCTTAACATCCCAACCTGATTCTCTGAAAGTAATGGCTAACCAGTCTAAAAGTTTTGGGTGACTTGGCATTTCACCTTGGTTACCAAAATCTTCGGTTGTTTTTACTAAACCTACCCCAAAGAAATTTTGCCAAAAACGATTCACCGCTACTCTTGCTGTCAGGGGATGGTCTTCATGTGTAAGCCACTGTGCCAATCCATAACGATTTTTAGGTAAATCATCTGGATAAGCCAACACTGATTCGGGCGTATTTGGAAAAACCTCTTCGCCAAAAGCATCATAATTTCCTCTTAATAAAATATGGGCTTTTTTAGGTTTTGGCATTTCTTGCATCACCATTAATTCTTCAATACCCTCGGTAGAATCAGCCAAGGTAGTTCGTAGCTTTTCAAGTACTTTTCTTGAATTTTGTAGGTCTGGATAAATAGCTGAAAGATAAAAAGCTTTTAAAGACGATAACTCTTGTACTGATAATTGATTAATATTTTTGTTAGCAATTGTAGACCAACTAGCTTTCTGGGCGAGTACACTTATTTCATAAGGACTTAGTACGCGATTATATACCGAAATATCATCGACTTTCCCATTTTTAAAGCCTAAGCCACGCCACCAACCTCCAATTTGCAAAGCGGGCTGGATGTCACTACGGAATAAAATATCTTTTTTCAACTGGTCTGTCTTCGTCTCCATAGTCATCTCTTGCCCATTTTGGTACAACTTAAAACCATTGGCTTTTGACGAACCATCATAAGTAATCGTCAGTTGAATCCATTGATTACGAAGAACAGGTTGCTTAGAAACTTTTGTGATGGCATCAGACGGAGCAGTATGAGCCATGTTTAACTCTAACTTATTGTCTTTCAGATACAAATGATAGCCTCTGAAATTATACAAACGCTCTGCTTGGCTCTTGTGTAAAATCACGCCTTCTTTCAATTCTTTTGGGATATTAACCCAAATGCCGACTGTAAAAGCTTGTGATTTACGAAAAACACCTAATTCAATCAAATCCAGAAAAACATCCCCATCCATCAGCATTGTTTTTCCTTTTGGTGTACTTTCAAAAACTGGTATATCTCCCGTCTGCCCCGACTCCCTTCTCATCACGGCTACTTGCTTTGGGTTAACGGTATTTTTCAATGTGCCGTCTTCAAAAGTATAAAGTGCTTGCAAGCCTATTTTGGGAATACTTTCTTTAGCTAATGTTTTGTAGCTCTTATTGGTTAACCATTTCTGAAAACTACCGTCAGCCTCCCTGATTTGCTTGTCAATTGTTTTTTCTTGTTGTGCAATTTTGGTATTGATAAAATGCAGTATCTGTTCCTGTCGCTTCGTTGGCAACATCATGGTGGGTGTGGGCAGGGCATCATCCCACGAAATTTGTCCTGCTTCTTTTACATTGTTAAAAAAGCTAAATAACTGATAATAATTTTTCTGAGAAATAGGGTCATACTTATGATCATGACATTTTGCACACCCTACCGAAAGTCCTAAAAACGCATCCCCAAAAGTATTCGTCCTATCAATCACATATTCAGTTTGGAATTCTTCTTCAACAATACCGCCTTCCATATTTTGTTGATGATTACGATTAAAGGCAGTAGCAATCATCATTTCTTTGGTTGGTTTAGGCATCAAATCGCCTGCCAATTGCCAATGGACAAATTTGTCGTAAGGCAGATTCTTATTAAATGCATTAATTACAAAATCCCGATAAGGTGACATATCTCTTAGTCTATCCACAGTATACCCATGCGAATCGGCAAAACGGGCTAAATCTAACCAATCAACCGCCATTTTCTCACCATAATGTGGTGAATTCAACAAACGGTTTACTTGTTTTTCATAAGCATTCGGAGAATTATCTTTCAAGAAAGCATCCATTTCTTGCACTGATGGTGGCAAGCCCGTTAAGTCGAGAGACAAACGACGTAGTAAAATTTCTTTAGAAGCTTCTTTGGAAGGACTTAGTTGTTCTTCTGCCAGCTTTTCTTGGATAAAATTATCAATCGGATTTTTCACCAACTCCTCGTTTTCTACTTCAGGTACGTCAGGCATTACAGGTTTAACAAAAGCCCAATGAGGTTTATATTCAGCTCCCTCTTTAATCCATTTAATCAATACCGCTTTTTCTTTGGCTGTCAAACTTAAATGTGATGAAGGAGTAGGCATTACATAATTAGGGTCATCAGAAATAATCCTATGAAAAAATTCGCTTTTTGCTAAATTCCCTGGATTAATCGCCACTTTATTGGGATTTTCTGGCAAATCTGCATAAGCAAATTCGGCTAAATCTAACCGTAAGCCTGCTTTTTGTTTGGCTTTGTCTGGACCATGGCAAGCAAAGCATTTATCCGAAAGAATGGGTTTTACATGAATGTTATAATCTAGTTCTGCTGGGACTTCACGCATAGCTACCTCAACCTCTTCAGGTAATGTTGGCGAACATGAAAGCAGCGCTAAACTCGCTAAGAAAATCAACAATATAAATATCCGTGTCATTATCATAAAATTGGGCAAACAATCCTACAAATGTATAATACAATATATTATTAATATTATACAAAACTGACCAATATTTTCACAAAGTCGACTTTTATTAATAGCTTTATGGCTATTAACATTCTCTTAAAATACTAAATATGCTTAGGAAATCATTGAAAAACACATTTTCGTTATTAAATGCCGATTATGTACAATTGAACAAAACTTGGAATTTCAAGCATGTAATTAGCCCATTTTACAGAATGTATTTGATTGATGATGGACAAGGTATCCTTTTTAATGCGCATGAGTCGCAAGTATTAGAACCTAATTATTTGTACTTAATTCCAAGTTTTACGGTTTGTAATTATCAATGTGACCGTTTTCTGAGCCAATATTATATTCAATTTATTGAAGAATCTATCGACGGAAATGCCTTATTTTCAAATCATCAAAAAATCATCAAAGTACCTGCACAAACAATAGATTTTGAGCATTTCAAAAGAATATTAGCATTGAATAAAGGAAGAGGATTGACGCTATCAAACGACCCTAAAGATTATGAAAAACATCCTATCTTGCAATCGTTCAAACAAATGAATGATACCTTAGATGCCTCAGCATTAATGGAAACACAGGGAATTATTATGCAGTTGCTTTCGCGGTTTATGACCAAAGAATATTTCGATATTGAAGAAAAAAATGTAATTCCCTCTAAAATATTAGAGTCCATCAATTACATACAAACGCATCTTGATAATAGCTTGACAGTAGAACATTTAGCAGATAGAGCGAATTTAAGTCCCGATTATTTTTCAAGAATTTTCAATGAAAATACAGGAGAAAGACCTTTGAGTTATATTCAATACAAGCGAATAGAAAGAGCTCAGTTACTGATGATTACAACTGAGCTCTCGATGCATGATATTGCTATCAAAACAGGATTTGAAAGTCTTTCTTATTTTTCTAGGATATTTAAACAAGTTATCCAACAAACTCCTAGTGAGTACAAAAAGAATAATCGGGTAGTATATTAATTGTTAGCTTCTAGCTAAGAATAGGCTTTTCTAATACCGTACTGCCCTTTTTAGTCTTTTCTACTTTATCCGATTTTCCATAAATACTTGTTGCTAGAAAGAAACTTATTGAGGCAACCAGTAACCAAAAAATATCTACAGCTGCTACATAAAATTGTTGATTAGCTAGTGACTTCCAAAGCCAGTCGCCTGTTGTAATCCCATTAGCAATAGGAACAATCAATGACAAAAATCCATTAATATATAAATATCGCTTTGTTAAAATCGATTCTTTTTTGCTAAATAAGCCCAGAATCATCAGTATCAACCATGATACAAAGAAAACGGTATTGACTAATGAACTGTGGTTATTCAAAGCCATTGGTATTACTCGCTCAGCAATAAATAAAATAGCTGTCGCAGGGAACAATCCAAAACAAATAGCCAAATACCACATTGTGATGTGGTGATGAAACCTTTTTTGTTTGCCGGTATACTCTTTCTTATTCCTAGCTTCTTTCCATATTAATACGCCACTAATAATGATAAAACAAGTAATGAAAGCTAGTATAAAAAACATGATTTTCAGGGCGATTCCACCAAATTCTGCAAAATGTATCGCCCCTATCGCTCCTAAAACAGCCTGTGTATAAGTTTTTTCTCTTGGTAATACTTCCATCACTCTTTTACCATCTTTTAACGTAACGCCTACTACTCCATAACCATTAAAGATAGTTTCATCTTGTACATAAGCTGTTAAGATAGCATCTTCTCTGCCTAAATGCTTGACAGTTACTCTCGTCACTTCAATATCAGGAATAGTTTTATAGAACTCGTTCACTACACTATTAACACTCTTTAGGTTGGTGTTTATGGGTGATTTCTCATTTACTTCAATCACCCTATCAGGTCTGAATGCTGTAAGTGCTGCTTTTTGGTCCCCATTAAAAAACACAATCGTAGCCGGAGCTAGTAATAAAATAGACAAACAATAAAAGGCCCCTGTAACGGCATACATCATCTGGAAAGGCAATCCGATAAGTCCAAAAACAGTATGCGCATTTGTCCAAATTTGTTTCCAAGTTCCTTTGATAGAAAATCCATAAAACTTTGTGATGATATTTCGCCAATGGATTAATACACCAGTGATACTGGCAAACAGAAAGAAAAAAGCGACGAAACCAGCTAGATACATTCCAACAATAGGAATCTGACTGAAATAATGCAAGCGAAATAATGTTTCTCCGATGGTTGTCGGCGAGCTTTCGTGGTTTTTCCCTTCATAAACTTGTAAGGTTTTATTGACAGGGTGATATGACAATTCTAACGATTCGGCTCTTGCCTTGTTAACTTCTTTCCTAGTATTTTTATTTTTTTCGACCTTGTCTTTCATCGAAACCCAAACAGTTGTTAGGGGTTCTTTGGTTGTGCCAGGTCTGATAATAATGTCTTTTTCAGTATCTACCTCAGGGTATTGTTGCTTTACTTTTTCTATTATTTGGTCGTATTCAAGACTATTTTCAGTCAATTGAATCCTTGCACTAGGGTTTTCCCACTGATAAATCTCACTTCGAAAAATAGTGAATGCCCCAGCAAAAAAAATAATATACAAGGCAAAGCTAATCACGATACCTGCAACAGTATGTGTATGGAAAAATATATTAAATGCTCTATTTGATAATCCTTTTAATTTCATTTGTGCTTTAGCGAATTAGGTAAATGATTGATGAACAAATTAGAATGCCTGCCAGATAGATACCCCATATTTTCCAACCACTTTTAGCTAAAAAAGCAATTGAAAGTAAAGCAGCCCATAATAAAAATGCTGTAAAAGTACCCGTAAGCATTACCGCAACCTTGTTTTGAAGGAGTATTCCTAATAATAAATGGATAGCTACCGACAATAATAGTCCTCCTAAGATTCCTGCCGATACCTTCAAAAATCTTTGTCCCGAAGTAGATAAATATTCTTTTTTAGCTGGCATGGTTAAATAAGTTTATAAGGATTATTACGTGTATTAAAATCAGAAAACTATAAAACCATTTTTTCCCTAAAACAGCAAATAACTGCACAACACTAGCAGATAAAATAAGGCTTGTGAGGTACATCAAACAACCGATTGTTCCACCCCATTGGTAAATAAAAACACCCAAGGAAACAATGAAAAGAAACAGGCCTATTGGCTTTTCATAAGAAAACCGGAATGTTAAGATATCTTTTGGAAAGTATTTAACCTTTGAATAGTACAATAAAATTCCTATTAAATTAAAGTATATAGCTATCATAAAATATTTTTTTTGCAAATATTATTTTTATTTAGACTATTTCCAAATAAAAGTATAATTTTGTTGCACAATAATCCTAATCCAAAAAATGAGACTAATTTTCCTTTTTATGTTAATGGGCTTTCAGCTATTTGCTCAACAGAGCGTAGTAGATGGCGTAGTGAAAGATGCGCAAGGGCAGACATTACCCTTTGCTACAGTATCGCTGAAGAATACGAAAAATGCAATTATTACCAATGCAGATGGCTATTACAAACTAACGAAGATTCCACATGGTGAGCATATCTTAGTTTTTAGTGCTGTAGGTTTTCAGACCTTAGAACATAAGTTCACTGTAAACACCTCTTCTAAAACGATTAATATTCAATTAGAAGCTTCGTCTAAAGAATTGGACGAAGTAACTGTCAAAGCAACTGCGCAAGCTAAGGTGCAAGAAACAAAACCGCTTAGTATTAAAAGCATTGAAATTAAAGATGTTGTTAATCAAACAGTTTTGCTAACAGACGTACTTGACAAAATTTCTGGCGTGCGTATCCGTAGGTCAAGTTCGCTAGGTGAAGCTTCCGATATTTCTATTAATGGCTTAAGAGGAAATGCTATTAGGGTATATATAGACGGCATTCCAATGGAGTTTATGTATCCTTCATTTGATATTTCAAACCTACCTTTAGGAAATATCAAGCGTGTAGACGTTTATAAGGGTGTTTTGCCTGTTGATGTTGGTTCTGATGCCCTTGGTGGTGGTATTAATATTATCACTGAACAAAAAGCCTACAATACCTTTAAAGCTTCTTATAATATTGCATCTTTCAATACTCATTTGACGGACATCAACCTTGGTCTAGCTAATAAAAATAATTATTTCTTGAATGCTTCTCTTGGCTATAATTATTCAGATAATAATTACAAAATGAGGGCTTTAGTGTATGAAACTAACAAATATGAACAAGTAAAACGTTTTCATGATACTTATCGCTTTTTGTATGGTAGTATTACAGTCGGGACTCATAGCAAACCTTGGGCAGATGAATTTAGGCTTTCGCTTAATTTATCTGGAGGTGATAAAGAAATGCAGAATGGCGCAAGAATTACCAATACTGCTATCGGCGAAGCAAAATATACTGCCAGAAATTTATCTGCGGTATTAAAATATGAAAAGTCGTTTTTGAATGAAAAAATATTGTTGCGTACGCTTGGCAATTATACAGACCAATCTTTAAAATTTGTAGATACAACAACCAACGTATATAGCTGGAGCGGTAGCATCGTTGGTAAAAACCAACCAGGCGAATATTATCTTGGAAATACTATCAATTATACACAGGGACTTACCAATAGAACTAGTATTGAATATAGAATCAATGACAAGCATAAATTGTTATTGTCGAACTTATATGCTCATCAAAAGTTAACTGGTATTGATTATTTGAAAGAAAGTGGTGAAAGAGACTATCTAACCATACCGCAGTATTTAACCAAAAACATTGCTGGATTACAATATGAAGGGCTTTTCGGAGAGAAAACTACGTTATCGGGAGCCATCAAAAAATATGATTATATGTTGGATGGAGCAGAGAACAACACCTTCGCATTGGTCAAAAAGAACGGAAATTTCTGGGGTTGGAACATGGGTGCAAAGTATAACTTCAGTGAAAATACTTTCATGAGAGCCTCGTTTGAAAGAGGATATTTAATCCCACTTTTCACCCAATTTGTAGGAAATGGAGGCGATATTCTTAGAAACACGGATTTATTACCTGAAAGTAGTGATAACCTAAATGTGGGTCTTTCTAATAATCATAAAATAGGCGACAACATTCAGTTAAGTACCTCATTAAGTGGTTTTTATCGCCAACAATATAATATCATTTATCTAGGAAGTTCAGTATTTAGAAGATACGAAAACGCTGACCAAGTTAGAACTTTAGGGGGTGAAGGAGATGTATCTGTTTGGTATAAAAGAGCCGTTAATCTGAAAGCAAACCTTACTATCCTTAGTAAAACCTTTACGGCTGTTTTAGATACACGCAATAATTATTTAATCGGAACGGCTTTCCCGAATTATCCAACAACGTTTGGCAATGTAGAATTATCATGGCAAAAAGCCAATTTTCTATCACTCAAAAACCTGATTCGCTTCTATACTTTTTATAACTATATCGGAGCCTTCAATCACATTCTAGTAGCAGCGAGCAATTCTCCGACAACAACCCCAGATGCCTATGTACCCGTGCAGCATCGCATTGATTTGGGTTGTTCTTATAAATTAAGCAAACAGAATCTTACCCTATCATTCAATATTCAAAATCTATTGAATGCAGCACTTTATGATAATTTCTTGGTGCCTAAGGCAGGTATCAATTTTAACGGAAAACTAATTTACGAAATCAATAATTTTTAAATCCTTATGAAAACGAATAAACTATTACTTTCTGTTTTACTTTTTGCTTCAACTATCGCTTGTAAAACGGAAGAACCCTTAGTAACAGAGGAATCTAAATACATGGAAGAAGGCTACGTCCTTAGTACATTATCACAGTCTACGGCCAGCAATGCCTTTTATATTGGTCATTATACCACTATCCCTGGTGATAATATAGATATGACGACAAAGTCTTCTTATGAGTATTTTTATCCTAGAGCTACTTGGAAAAACTTTATGTTTGGCCAATCACTTAAAAATGAACAAACTCTTTCAAAGCAAGCCGTTTTGAAGTCAACAGGTTTAATGACAGAAGTTGCTTCTATTCCACTTCTAAGCTATGTTTGGGATGTTGAAATTATTAATGAAAACTTAGGTGTTTATACCACTGGTGTAAACCATTCGGTACATTTATTTAACCCAACCACTATGGAAAAATTGGGGGATATAGATATGTCAAAAGCGATGGATATTCCAGGCAACGATCGTAATAACTATAATACCATTATTTACAGAAAACAGGATAATAAGCTATTCCTTCCATTATATACTGACAATTCTAAAACTGGTAATTTTTATGATTCACAGAATGTTTATGTAGAGGTAGTCAACCTGACGACTAAACAATGGGAAAAAACATTGACAATAGAGCAAGCAATGTATCCTATTTCGAGAGGTTTGGAAAATAGTATGGTTGATGAATCTGGTAATATTTATATTCTTACACAAGGTTCGTATGGGTTAGATAATCAACTTGGTATTAATGCCGCTAAACGTTCTCGTCCACAAATCTTGAAAATTCCTGCAAACTCAACAGAATTTGATGCTACTTATAAATTCAACCCTGTTGATGCTATTGGCTTAAATTCGCTACTAGTCCAGCTTGCTATGGGTACTATTTATCATGAAAACGGTATCGCTTTTGCAGCAGTGTCGGGTCAATCAAATTCTGCAAGGGTTCTTGAATTGGTTGGGAAATTAGCAAACGGAACTATTACTGCGGTAGAATATCAAGAATTATCAAATAGTGTATTCAATGACCCTGACCAACGTTGGGTAAAACTGGATTTGAATGCAAAAACAGCTACTATTATTCAGGATATTCCACTTACAGCCGCTTATGCTTATCCTTTTTCTTATAAATATGATAGCAAATTTTACTTCAATGTAAACAATGCAAATTTAGGATTAAACGGATATTACGTATATGACCCTATTACAGGTAAGGCATCAAAAGCTATCAATATTGCCAAAGGTGGAGTTGTAAATCATTTTATCAAACTGACCAAATAAACTAATGAACAACGCACAAAAAATAATAACTCTCTGGATACTATTCGTAGTATGCATGATTCTCCATTTTAACTACCATGTTGGCGAACTTTTTTATGGAATAGAGATTAAAAGAGCTAATGCAACGGGCGTTGTACCTCCGAGTGCTGCCATCATCAGATTTATCTTTGAAATTTTACCAATGTCGTTGATAACGTTTATTCTGTTTATTGAAAAACCTATCATACGTAAAATCAATTTTGGCATTGCTGCAATCTTCGCATTGGCTAATTTGGCTCATTTATTTGAGGAATTTATGAGTCCTAAGTTAGATTTATCTCAGTTGAACTTAGTAAGCTTTGTATTTATTAGCAGTTTGTTGTTAACCTTAGCAAGTTGGAGATGGTTAAAAGAAGACTTGAGTGCTTAATATTGAAGTGAAAATTGTTTGTTTTGTTTTTCAGAAAGCCGTTAATTTAAAATAAGTCTAAATATTTTTTGTGGTTTATTTAGATTTAGTCTAATATTGCATAATAATTAAAAGACTTATTTTAATGAACGGTTTTTATAGCTGAATTATTCTAAAACCAATATTCATGAAAAAAACAACTTTCCGCTTACCTCTATTAAAAATTTGTATATGAACAAAATGCCCTTTAAAACCTAAAGGGCATTTTGTTCATCATTTTTGCTTTTTAGTCTAAATAAGGGTGTTTTATCATGAACAAGTATTGCAAATTATGGTGATTCTCAACTTACAATTTCATTAATGGATAGTCTATTACCTTGAATACATTCTTCCCTATTTTCCAAAAACAAGTAAGGATAAAAAATCAATACGCAAACATTAATATGGCTCTCTCAAATTTAAATACTGTTAAAATCTTCTTTAAAGAATTTTTAGATGCTAAAGGCTATCGTAAAACACATGAAAGGTTTACGATTTTAGAACACATTTATGAAAGGAATGATCATTTTGAAGCCGAAGAACTTTTTATTGCCATGAAAGCTTTAAATTATCATGTAAGTAGAGCAACGGTTTATAATACCTTGGAGATTCTGGTTGAGGCTGAACTAATTATAAAACATCAGTTTGGCAATAAAATTTCATCAAAATATGAAAAAGCTTACGGCCGTCGACAACATGACCACGTAGTATGCACTGATTGCCAGAAGGTTACCGAATTTTGCGATCCAAGAATACAAAATATTCAAAATATGGTTGGTGAGTTTTTTAATTGCGAAATCCTTCACCATTCCCTTACTTTTTATAGCAAGTGTAAACAACAAGATTGTAGTGAAAAACTAAAAATGAATGTTAAAGAAGATAGAAAGAAAAACGAGTAATATAAATAATAGCATCTTTAAATCATTGAGTATTCCTACTTTGATTCAAAGATGCTTGGCAAAATTTCAATAATTTAAGGCTGGTTTTAAATCAAGTTCATCTTGCAAAACCCCATAATTATTGTACAAGTTTTCTATCTCTTTGGTAATAGTAGACGTAAATGTACCTACTTTTCTACGTGTAAAAGTAGAAATATCTAAACCTCTTTTTTGAAGGAAATATTTTGAAACTATAGGATATACGTTGTGCATTACATCCATATTATCAATCAAAAATTGTTGTACACGAGCTACTTCTTTTTGCTGCAATACATCGTCATAATTATCACACAACCATACTATCAATTCAGGAAAATAATTTCCTTGTATACACGAAAGCCCCGCCGAACCCGCTTTTAATGATTCAACGGCATGACCCATATAGGCATCATAAAGCCCGAATTTATGTCCTGCTGTTAAGTTTATTTTTTCTTTTACTTGAACAATATCCAGACAAGTATCTTTATGATAAATGACCCTTCCAGTCTCCACAAAATCTTTTAATTGGCTTGGAGCAAGTACTCTTTTATAGGGAACTGGACATTCATAAAAGCCTACAGGAATTGAATTTGTTTTGGCTAATAAAGAAAATACTCTCTCGTTGAATACTTCATCAGTTTCGTTTTCATCTGCTAATAAGCTCGTTATCAAGATGACAGCTTCTGTCCCTGTATCATTTACTTTTTTGACAAAGTCTGCTTGTTTTTCGATAGCACCGCCAAATGTTCCCGTGGCAACTACAGGTACGGCGCCGTTCACAACCTTAATTACGTGTTCGATTGACTGTATTCTTTCTTGATCTGAAAGCTCAAACATTTCACTTGAAAGACAATTGGCAAACAAACCACTTGCACCAGCCTCAAGATAAACTTCTGTTAGTTTTGTTAAAGCATCAAAATCTATATACCCATTGTCATTAAAAGGCGTAAGCATGACAGGGATAAATCCTTTTTTCGATTTTTCCATTTTTATTAAATTAGATAACCTGCTTTACCGATTCTTTTCAACAATAACATTGCTTATGATACACGAAACCCTTGAAAAAAATGGCACAGAGATATTGGGGGGTAAAACAGTATTGTTTACCCCAAAAAGTTTAAAGTGAAAAAAATATATTGTTTTTAACCTTGTTTTCTGTACTTAGTAATAAGAACTCCCGTGAGGAAAATGCTCAGCGTACCTATTACAATAATCATATTTTTATGTAGCGAACTTCTTAAAAAAGCATATTCTTCTGGAATACTTGAAGAGAAGGTCATCCAAACAATCACTAAAATGCCTACTATGGTAGCAATCAATGCTTCATGATTTTTGCTTTGGCGACTAATTATTCCTAATAAAAACAAGCCTAACATTCCCGCTGCAAAAATACCTGATAGCTGCCACCACACATCCAAGACACTCTTTACGCCAATCATCGCAATACCTGTTCCCATTCCTAGTAAACCAAATACTACTGTTGCAATATGCAATATTTTCATCTGCTGTTTTTCGCTAACGTCTTTCTTGATATATCGCTGAAAAATATCAACAGAAAAAACCGTAGCCGATGAATTCATCCCTGAACTGATAGTACTCATTGCCGCAGACAAAATAGCTGAAATAATTAAGCCCATTAATCCTACAGGTATTTTTGTTACCATAAAATGTGGCATTACTTTATCGCCATAATCTGCTGGCTGTAAAGTTGCCATTATCGATTTAATCTCAGTTGCCGAAGCATTAGGAAAGCGTTCTACTGCTACTTGATGCTTGACGGCCTCAATCAATTCAGGATGTACTTGATAATAAGCAAACAAACACGCTCCTATTATAAAAAAAATCAAAGAAGCGGGTAAATATAACCATACACAAAGCCAAAGCGATTTGGAGGCTTCTTTCTCTGACGATGTTGTATGATAACGTTGTATATAATTTTGATCCATCCCAAAATTATTGAGGTTGATAAAAAACCCATACAACAAAACCACCCAAAACGACGACTGTACAAAATCAGGAGAAAAACTCCCTAAGCTAAATTTATGATTTACTTCGCCTATTTCTACGATTTTACTAACACCGCCCGGCATTTCATTGACAATCAGATAGAGTATTAATAATGCCCCAAATGTCTTAATAACTGCCTGAACCACTTCTGTCCAGATCACTGCCTCAATACCGCCTAACACAGTGTAAATAATAATACAAACACCCATTACTAGCATGATTAATTCCATAGAATAACCCGTTAGTGCTTGTAAGCTAAGGGCTATCCCAAAAAAGATAGAACCCATTCTAGCCAATTGTGTTAATAAAAAACACACTACCGCATAAGTACGTGCCCACGCACCAAAACGATGTTCAAAGTGGGTATATGCTGATACTTCGCCCGTTTTTCGGTAAAATGGCACAAAATATTTTGATGCTACCCACGCTGCTAAAGGCATGGATAAACTAAATACAAAGGCATTCCAATTACTCCCAAACGCTTTGCCTGGTACGCCTAAAAAAGTATTGCTACTCAGAAAGGTAGCATAGATAGATGCCCCTATTGCCCAACCTGGAATTTTTCCAGAGGCTGTTGTAAATTGCTCAGCGTTTTTATTCTTTCTTGAAAAATAAAACCCTACCAAAACCATTCCTATCAGGTAAATAATAATAATGGCTAAATCAAAAACTGGAAGGTTTTTCATGTATTCTAACTACGGGATTGTATGATTATAAAACTGTATTTGGTTCTATATTCAACAGGACAAATATACAGTAGTATTTCTCTGATTATTTATAGGATTTTTCTTTAGTATTATACGATATTATCTTGTTACAAGTTTTTGCAAAGCTTTTTTCGACAAATCAGCAATTTATTGCACATCAAGTGCATCAATCGACAGGTTTTCTGCATCTTCCGAGGTCAGTTTTAACTGATAAGTCCCCGCATTTATCATCGTTCCTGTACTAGTATTATAGTAACTCCATTTCCCTTTTTTAGAAGGAGGAAAAACAATCAAATCACCTTTTTTAATTACTGTCCCGTTGGTCGTCACCATATCAAGCCTAACTTTCAATGATTGTTCCGTAGGATTATAATACTTTATTGTTAAGGAATATGTATCTGCTACACCCACGGCAATCGTCCATTCCATCACCCCTGCGGAAGGCTTTTTGAAAGAAACTCGTTCCTTTTCCATCAAAAATTCTTTCACTATTCCTTCGCCTGATAATTGAGCATTAGTCGCTTTATAGCTCTTGATAGTTTTTAAATCATAAGCAGGTTCTATGGTACTAGTTTGGTTAATCATCACTAAATAATGTGGTAACTTTTCAGAATTTATACCTAGCGAAACCTTTTCCCCTTTTAAAAAACGTTTTCTCAATACTTTAAATGACACTCCGTTTCGATAAGTGGTTTGTATCAAAAGTCCTGTTTCTTCAAAGCTAGTAAGCCACGCAGGTTTTTGCATGACTGGTTCAGCTATCGCAACAAAAACATCAACATTTCCGTTGACTGTAAAAGTAAGCTTTTCTGATGAATCATTTTTCGTAAACTGTAAGGATTCTGACCCGTATAAATTGGCTGGCAACGATACTATTTTCGCTTCGTCATCGGTATATACTTTGTCTCCAGTATCTAACCAATGTTGAATTGTACTTAAAGGTATTTCTTCAGATTGAATTAAACTCGAATTAGTAGCAGTTGCTTTTATTTTTTTATCTAAACTAGCTATTGCTATCGCTGAAATCAATGCTTGTCCAGATTTGATATTAGGGAATGAAATGACTAATTGTCCTCCTGATATTTTTACTTTAATGGTTTTCTTCAACGCTCCGTCGTGCCCAGCTTCTTTCCAGATGTCTAGGTTTTTCAAGACAGTTTTTTCATTCACTGCTACATCAAACAAACGCCAGCCTGTACAATCCATTCCACCGCCAGCACCAAACCAAGGTTCGATAAAATATAACTCGACTAGGTATTCTCCATCAGGAACATCAAAATGATACTTTAATTTATCACGCCCATAACGAAAGGTCTGGAATAATTTCCAATCAGGCGTGCCTTTAATTGGGTCAAATGTTCTTCTTTGACTTGCAAAGAAATTAGGTATTCCCTCAAAATCATCCGTCCAAGAACTAGAGCCCCAAGTATTTTTATTTGTCTTGTGCTGATCTGCCAACCACTTATTACCCTGCTTGTCCGTCAATTGATTTCCCCCACAATTTACTCTGTATAAATAATGATAATCTTTTTGTGGGCTTACTAAGTCTTGTTTTCCTTGATAAAATAGCTTAAAATGCGGTGCTTCTGGAAGATGATTTAATACGATATAGTCTTTGGCAAGGGCTTTTCCTTTTACATAAGCAACGGCATACAACACATTGTATTGTATATCAACACCATCCCATTGGAAATGAAAGCCTATTCCATTTCGCTTTCTTTTTCCCAAGGAAACGTGATTTACATCATTAAACAATTCTACTTCGTCAGCATTAGAATATACGATGATACTATCTTTTTTACCTGTAGTTGTCCAACGGTCTGGCCAAGTGTGAGATGCAATATATACCATAGGCTCTTTTGTTTTGGAAGCATAGTTTGCCCGAAACATATAAAAAACATCTAATGGTTCTTCCCACGGCGTTAATAAACCTTTGTAATTAACAGGCCCAACACGGTCTAACTCACGTAGACCTTCCCCTCCTTGCACTCTTCCTGGGTTATCGTGTGAATTAAAAAGCCAAAAGAAATGACCTGTGGTTTTGTCTTTAGCAGCTTCCGCTAAACGTACCTTCAATTCCATCAAATTGGTCATTTTGTCTTCGCTAAAACCCTCGTTTTTATGTAAATCTAGGGTTCGCCAAGCACCATATTCCCCAATAAGTATTTGTCTTTCTACATCCTGACCATATAAATTAGGGTCGCCACCATAAGTGCCTGTCCAGTTCTGTGGAACATCCCAGTCTGTCCCTTTTCCTCCATTACAAGTAGTTATTTTCCGCTGCGAAGATGCTGTAGGGTCAAGTTGACGAATAATATCGCTACATTCTCTGGCAAAATCTTCGGGCAGGGTACTTTCATTTTCCAAACCCCAAAGTACTATAGATGGACTATTTCTACGTTCTTTAACCCAATCTTTTAAAAGTGTCTTGAAGTTTTCTCTAAAAGCAGGTGTATCATACCACACATGTGCCGCCATTTGTGGCCACCAAAGTATGCCCGATTTATCCCAATATTGCTGATAATCTAAATTATGCGGTTGGTGAGCGTCCCGAAAAGCATTAAACCCTGCCGACTTGATTTGCTGTACCCTAGCATAAATTTGCTCTTTGCCGAAAGCATGGCTATTTCCGATTAGGTGTTCATATTCTGCGATACCATTGATAAAAATAGGTTTTCCGTTCAATAAAAACTGTTTTGAGTCCTTTTTCCCAATAGGCCAACTGATGGTACGAATACCATAATCTGTTTTTATTTCATCTATTTTTTTCCCATTTTCAAATACACTTGTGCGTAATTGATAGAGATACGGGTCGGCTAAAGACCAAAGGTGTGGTTGATTGATGGGAAGAAACTGCTGGTTAATGGTAACAGTGGTATTAGAAGTAACTTTCTCTTGCGTCTCTGCTTTTGTTATAATTACACCTGTTTTATCGATTAGTTCATTCAGTATCGTAATCGTTGCCGATGCTTTTCCATAATTCTTAATCTCTGTTGTTAATTTCAGCGTAGCCGATTTTTCTGAAGCCGTTGAATCATTCCAGATATGAACACCAAAGGGTGCTATCCGTACTTCATTAGTAATGATTAAATGAACTGGTCGAAAAATACCCATCGGTTGTGAACCTTCAGAAAAACCTCGTTCAGGTGAACATCCCCCACAAACCCAAGGTAAATCTTGGATATTGGCAGGGTGGTCGGCACGAACTGCTAACGTATTTACCTGATTATCAAGCAAAATATATGCTGTAACGTCTAATGTAAAAGTAGTTCTTCCACCCGCATGCGTACCCACTTTTTTACCATTTAGCCAAACGGTGGCATAAGAGCTCACACCTTCAAAATATAAGAAAAAACGTTTACCTAGTTTCTGCTCTTTTATTGTAAAGTTTTTGCGATACCATGCATAACCATGTTTATTGCCGTGAAGCATTCGCCTATATCCTTCGTATTGGTCCCAATTATGCGGGACATTTACATTTTTCCATGTCGCGACTGAAAAAGTATTTTGCTCAAAATGGGCAAAAGCATTGGAAAGGGAATCGTTAGCTGTAGTAAACCAATTGTTATCTAATGAAATATCCTTGCGAAGAAATGTTTGTCCTTCGGAAGGATGGGACAAAAAAAGTGTCAGAATTAAAAAACTATATAAGAATATTCTCATTATTGCAACGCTCCATTAAATGTATAACTTTTACCCTTCGTGGTTTTAAAATCAAGCACTTTATCTCCATACCTCAAAGCGCATTTTTCTCCTGCTTTTGATAATATTTTCAGACTTACCAACTTTCCTTCCTTCCACGTAAAATCTAATTCAAAGCCACCTCTGGCTTTGATTCCCTTTACAGTTCCTTCTTTTAAATCACTCGGTAAAGCAGGCAACAAATCAATGTATTTTGTATGACTCTGGATGAGCATTTCGGCAATACCAGCAGCACCCCCAAAATTACCATCAATTTGAAAAGGCGGATGAGCATCAAATAAATTTACATACGAACCACCTGCTCCACTAGCTGGACGAATTAGCATTTTAATCATTTTCATGGTATGATCTCCATCTTTGAACCTAGCCCAGAAATTGATTTTCCAAGCCAAACTCCATCCTGTTCCTTCGTCACCACGATAAATTAATGATTGTCGTGCCGCCTTCATTATCTCTGGTGATGTTTCCCAAGTAATGTCATTGCCGGGATGAACTCCCCATAAATGCGACACATGACGATGTTTGCTAGTCGTATCATCTTTATCTTCTAGCCACTCTTGCAACTGTCCGTATTTTCCAATTTGGTTAGGAGCTATCTGCTTATATTTCGTTAATAAAGTATCTCTAAAAGCCTTGTCAATTTCCAATACTTCACTGGCTTCAATACAGTTTTTGAATAAATTTCGAATGATTTGATGATCCATTGCAGGGCCTGCTACCAATCCCCCATTTTCTGGAGAATTAGAAGGTGTACTGATTAACCAACCCGTTTTAGAGTCTTTTACCAAGAAATCTACAAAAAACGCTGCCGCTCCTTTCATGATAGGATAAGCACGGTTTTTCAAGAAAGCTTTGTCTTGGGTAAATAAATAATGCTCCCACAGGTGCTGGCTCAACCATCCGCCACCACTCACCCAAATACCATGATTTGAAGCATTGATAGGGGCAGTTCCACGCCAAATATCAGTGTTATGATGCACCAACCAACCTCGAGCATTATAGTACTTTTTAGCCGTTTCCGAACCTTTGTTGGCCAATTCTTCAATCATCTTGAAAAGGGATTCGTGCATTGGTGACAGATTAAGTACTTCGGCTGGCCAATAATTCATTTCTGCATTAATGTTGGTAGTATATTTACTTCCCCAAGGTGGCGTAAGCAAGTCGTTCCAAATACCTTGTAAATTAGCAGGATTTGTTCCTAATCTGGATGAAGAAATTAGTAAATACCGCCCATATTGTACATAGAGTGCCGCGAAAGATGGGTCTGAGTGATGTTGAAATTGTTGTATTCTCTCATCAGTCGACAACTTGTCCATATTATCTTTTCCAAAGTCAATTGAAAAAGTATTATAATATCGTTGATATTCTTTCAGATGGTTTTGCTTGATGGTAAAAAAGGCTTTTGGATTTGTAGCGGTAAGTTGTTGGATGCTTTGAAGCCTCTTTTTACAAATTTCTATTGGATTGGCAGATGTATTTGCATAATCAATAAAATTGGTTGCTGCCACTAAATAAAGCGTTACATCATCTGATTGTTCAACTGAAATTTTATTGTCATTGACACTAACTTTCCCATTTTTAGCAATAACCAATAGATTGCTTTCTCCTTTTAAAACTCCATTCCGAACTTTTACAGATAAGGATAAAGTATGATTATCTATGTTGTGAACTTCAAAATATTTATGCGGGCTTGTTAAGCTAGCCTCAAAGCTAATACTTTTCAACTGACTGGCTGAAAGATGTACTACTATTGCCTGATTGGGTTCACTAGCAAAATACTCTCTGGTAAACTCTATTCCTTTTGAGGTATAGCTTGTTCTAGCAATGGCTTCTGATAGCAATAATTCTCTTTTATAGTTGGAATAGTTTTCCGTACCTTTAAAATCTAGGAATAAATCTCCAAAAGGCTGATAATCAGCCTGATATTTTCCAATAACTGGTGGCTCGTCATTTTGAATAAAATATTTCCAGTCTTTTACCAAGGATATTCTTTGCACGCCATTTTCTCCTGCTGGATAAATTCCGATATGTCTGGTAGTATCCTTATATCCTGCTATTCCTCCTTTATCAAAATAATTAATTACCTGAATAGCGATACTATTCTTTCCTACCTTTAATACTTCAGCAGGAATTTCATATTTTCTAATATCTGTGCTGTTGGTTGTACCAATTAACTTTCCATTTATATAAGTAAAATCATGGTCGCGAATTCTATTTAAATCCAATATCAAGTTTTTACCTTTCCAATTTTCTGGTAAATCAAAAGTAGTTCTAAACCAAAGTGCACCGTCTAATCCTTCCAGCCCTACCGTTTCCCAACCTTCATAAGTTGGTACTTTGATAGTCTTCCAAGCAGTATCATCAAATTTATCGTCAGCAGGATTTCCAGAAAATTCTTTTAATAACGTTAATCCCTTTAGCCAGTCTTCTCGTTGTCCTTCACTACTTTTTGTGCCCATGAATTTTTCTTGGGCCAACAGTTCAGCCTCTTTTTGCTTTCCTTCTTGTAATAATCGACGGATTTCTGCTAAGTGTTGTGATGCGTTTGGGCGATTATAATTCCTTGGTTCACCTGTCCATAACGTCTCTTCATTAAACTGTATCCTGTCTTTCTCTACTCCTCCAAAAACCATTGCACCCAATCTGCCATTTCCAATTGGTAAAGCATCCGTCCATTTTTCCGCAGGCTTTTTATACCAAAGTTTATAGGCTTGCGCATTGGTGAGCAATGGTAAAAAAATAAAAAGAATGCTTTTGAGTAAAGAAGTAGATTTCATGATGAATAGTCTATGGATTTGTCAGTTAAGGGATTTAAGTATAACATTATGTATAAAAATATTACTCAACTCTTACTATTAGGGGGCGACTTAAGTCCTAACGATTACCCACATCTTTTAAGAAGTTGAAATGAAGATGTAATTATTGACAAAATTGTTTCAAATAGGCTTAAATCATCTTTCAAACTGAGCTTTGGTCGTCTCATGTCACAGCCTGACTACCTGAAGCTCTTATTTCTAGCGAGGGACTTAAGTCCCTCGCTAGAAATAAATACCTTGATTACCAGCTATTTATATACTTGTGGGTAATCAATAGGACTTAAGTCGCCACCTAAAGGAAAGATTTGACATTAGTAACTTATAAATTCACCTCTAAATGTTTTAATTTTTTAGCTTGGGCTATTTGTTTTCCTTCAACAAATACCACAAAGCCTTTGCCTTTTCCGTATTTTTTTCCTGTTTTATCCCAAAGAATTGTCAGGTTTTTCCCGTGATAAAAAACGTTGTCTAAACAAAACCAATCCCATTGTTTTTCAGGTATTAATGGATTGATTTCTAATATATTATCAGCTCTAGGTTTTAGTCCAACCAAATCATTAATAATCAAATCTGCAAAACTTGAATGATTATAAAATTTACTTCTTGGGTTATCCCCTTTCAGCCATTCTCCATTTTTTTCATCCTGATACTCACCCAAATACAACTTGCCATTCATTTGATGTGAATTGGCATATTTGAATAATTCATCATAAAAAACCTGTGAACTCATCGTTCCATGATTTTTGTAATTAGTAAGCAAATTCGATAAACCTTTCAGGGTTTGTGTAGTGGCATAAGGCCAAAGGGGACCATCCCATTCGCAACCATGACCAGACCCATGTGTTCTAAACAGTGGATGACGACGCTCGGCAGTCGTTAATCCCCAAGGAGCTTTAAAGCCTGACGTATCCGTCAATTGATTCCATGCAAGGGCAACATTGGGTTTATCCTCAGGTAAATTAAAATACCAAGGAATAAAACCGATAGCCTCACGTGCATCTGAAAAACCATTTGTTTTTTCAAGTTTTACTTTGAAAAATGAAGCCTTTCCGTCCCATAAATTATCTAATGTCAATTTTCTAAGTACTGTCGCTTTCTGCTCATACTTTTTTGCTATCGTATCGTTATGGACAAGATTTGCCATTGCAGTTAAAGCCTTGGCATTGCCATACATATAGCTATTGATGGTAGGACGAATGTTCTTTTCTTTTCTTCCGCCACTGATAGATTCTTCCATGGCATCTTTTACATCAAATTGGTAGAAAAGCTGATTGGGTAATTGTTTTTCTACTTCCCATTTTCGATAATCAGCTTCCAGTGTCAAAAGATTTTTTTCGATAAAAGCCTTATCTAAATTCACTAAATAACGATTGTAAACTGCATTATCCACCCAACTACTAAATCCATGAAAACGTTGAACGGTGTGTTTTGGGTCAACATCCAACCAAAAAGTAATATAATCGTTAATGTATTGTTGATTTCGTAGCCAACGTCCCTCGTAAATGTGATGCCCTAAAGCACTACTCACAGCGTTGTGTTTCCCTGCATGATTTACTTTGGTGATAAATTCTGTAAAAATAAATCCGTCGGAAGTTTGTTTAAGATGCTTACGCAATGCCCACCAACGGTAATAATATACTTTCTGAATGACCGAATCTGGACATTCAAAC
Organism: Arcicella sp. GW458-12-2-14-TSB2; assembly: GCF_059423785.1. Classification (NCBI taxonomy): domain Bacteria; kingdom Pseudomonadati; phylum Bacteroidota; class Cytophagia; order Cytophagales; family Flectobacillaceae; genus Arcicella; species Arcicella sp. GW458-12-2-14-TSB2. The sequence continues at coordinate 40,741 of NZ_JBWKYN010000022.1, forward strand.
AATGGAATATTCTGAGAAAGCCAGTCAAAGGATTGGGCATTAGGCACATAATTTACGACAGCTTCATCATCTGACGCATTAAATTCTGTTACGAATCCTTTTAGTTTATCCGTTGATAATATTGTTGCTTTTTGGGCAGATGAGTTATAACCTTGCCAAAACAAAATCATTAATAAAAAAGAAAATCTTAATTTCATCATTCAAATCTATGTTTAAACCAGTAGGTTTTCGGATTAAAAACTCAAAGCTTTCAGCTTCTAGCTGAAAGCTATTTACTCAAATAGCCAATCAATATTTTTCTTGTTGCCCGCCAAGCCTGCATCTGAGATAGGTATTTCTTGATTCCCTTTCATAAAGCCCAGTACTAAGCAAGCTCCTTTGCCAAGATTCAAGGTATGACTTCCTGCTTTGAACGAATAAGCATGAATATTTACAGCAGGAAATCCAGCGATGAGCAAAGCATTAGAAATCTTAATTTCAGATTGTCCGTAATCATTAGCACTGGCATCCGTTTCTAATTCAGGTGATTGCAAGAATTTACGGTTTTTATCATTAAAGAATCCAACTAATAACTTTACAGGCTCTGCAGTCGTAAACGTCAGGCTAGTGCCCACTGTCTGTTGCTTCTCTTTACTAAACTTTATTCCTTTTAGTTTTTTTAATTCAACAGCCAAATCGCTAATAGCTGATAAAGTATCTGAAAATACTGGTTGCGCTTTTTCATTCTGATAAAATCCTTCAATGTTTGAGGTAATTTTTACTTCAACATTTTCAAAAAGTATAGGTTGCTTGATGATAACATTTTTCTGAGATTTTAAAGAATCAATCGAAAACTTAAATCGTGTCAATTCTTTTTGATAAACAGGCAACATTTCTTTCCAATGAATAAAGGTTGCATCTACACCTCGCATGGGTATTTTACGCTGTTTGGTTTGCATACTATTGGCATACAAATAGGCATTTTGCGTATATTTCACTAAGTCGCCAAAATGTCTTACGCTACTTTCTAAATAGGGTAATGCTTTTTCTAAATCTTTTATGTCATTGGAATTTTTATAACGAAGTACTGCTAATGAAGCTCTTACTTTTTCTGCATAGAAATTTGCCATGGCATCATAACAATAAGTATCGTTTTTCAATCGAGCAAATTCTGCTTTATCCTTTGTTACAAATTTTGAAGCCTTATTGATAGCTACAACGGCTTTTCTACCATGTTCTACTACTTCGTCAGCCACTCTTACTGGGGTTTCTCCTATGTGTTTTTCATTTTTCCACTCTTTATCGGCATATTCAATAATCATTTCGCCTTCAGGTGCTTCCGATTCATACAGCATCGTGAACAAACCATAACGGAATGGATTTATTAACTGTGTCATTAACATCCCCAAAGTAAGTGTTTGACGATTACCATCGGTAATACCATAACGTCTAAGCAATTTTGGTGAAATTTCTCCCACTTCTTCCATTGCTTCCAACACATTTTTTGCCTTTTCCTGTGGCAAACCATATTTATTGGCTAGTTCTTTACCCCAATAATTTACTTCGGTATCACGCTTCCTATGAGAATTCCACGCATATCTTGCCCAAGTTTTATACCACATCCAATCTCTATCAATTTGCATCAAACGCTTGCCTCCCACTTTATCCGCCGCAAATGGCCAATCCCAATAAGATGCTTGTGGGTACAAATGCAGACCATTAGCCTCATAAGTATTATGCATGGCCAACACTGATTTTTGAATAAAGTCTGGTGAGCTATAACGAAAAGGTTCAAGATTTGCTAAAATATGCACATTCTCTACATGAACCGTCCCGATTCTACTTAAACTTCTGTGTAATTCAGCCCAAGAACCTCGTGGCGTATAAGTCGTCAGTGCTTCTCCGTTGAACTTCGCCATGGTGTATAGGTTTTTATACAATGGCAAAGCCTCTTTCATTACTCTTGGCGCATCAGTATCATGCGCACGTAGAACGATAGGCGGTTCAGTTGTTTGTCCTAGTGCTTTCAAACCATCTTGTACCCCTGGAATGATTGTCTTAGTAAACCAATCAACATCATCTTGCCCTACGCCTTCCATCGCTTCTCCTAACGTAATTAATAAACCTACATTTGGATATTTCTCCACAAAGGCAGCTATAGATTTACGCGTATAATCGGCAATAATAGGAATAATAGGACGATTACGGTCTTGTGTTTCCAAATGATGTTTTTCAGCAAAAGGTTTAGGTATAATAATATTATAAAACATCTGTATTACCCAAATACCTCGTTTGTCTGCTTCCTGTGTTAGAAAACGGAAAATGTCTTCATTCTTTTTGAAAGTCTCGTCATCAACTTCTACTGCATAAGGGTATTCTTTTAGTTTCACTAAAGACGAAAAAGGATGTCCATTCCATAAATACAAAGAATTATAACGGTTTTCTACCATCATATCTAAATACTGAATCCACATGGCTTTATCATAAAACCAAGGAAAACTCTCAGGCGTATACGGATATTCATAAGTTCCTCTTCCTGGCAATAAAGTTGGCTTTTGTAAGCCTATGCAAGTACCACGCAAAACCATTTCTGGTTGTTCGGTAATGTTGATTTCTTCTAATATTTTCCCTTTTTCTTTGATTTCCTCAGCTAATGCTAAACATCCATACAACACTCCTGACGCATCTTTCCCAACAATTGAGATTGGTTTGTTAAGGGTTTTTGCAATGGAAAATCCTTCTTTCTTAAGCTCTTTACGGTTGTCAATATTGTATAAAGAAAAGGCCTTTTGAAGCCTTTCATCTGATAAAGTACCTATTAAGATAACTGTCCCTTGTTCTTTTGTTGCTGAAACAAGCTTTACTGCTACTTGATAGCCTATTGCTGATAAACTTGTTTTAAGCTTGTCAGCACCAAATTTGATGCGTACTTGACTAGAGTCTGTCACTAAAATAGTAGCTAAACGTTTTTTTTGTGGACTTTGAAAAGCTAATATTTGTAAAGAAAAGCCACAGAAAATCAGCAGGTTAAGGATAATATATTTCAAAAAATTATTCATATGATGATATAATATATTGATAAAGCGATTGGACAACTTTTTTATTTTTAAGAAAAATCTAATAA
>NZ_JBWKYN010000023.1:0-43772 GCF_059423785.1 Arcicella sp. GW458-12-2-14-TSB2
TTCTAAGACAAAAGCACTTTCGGAATTTCTGAAAGTGCTTTTTATTTTTAATCTATCCAAAAGCTTAAAATCTTATTCAAATGAAAATACAACCATTTATAAAAACTTTTTGAATTTTGTAATGACTGAAAAAACTAATTTGTAAATTTGACGTTATTAATTTATGAAATCAAATCACTGGAGCTTACCAAAACAGTACAAGTTACTCATCAGAATGTAGTAGTTTTGTTTCGTAATAAAGTATTTAATAAATGTATTTTAAGTAACTATTTTTCTTTAATAGCTCCATAAATCATCTCATGTCATGTTGAAGATATTCCTTATAATTTGTCTTATCTTATTTATTTTTCCACGCATATTAAAATGGGCTTTAAGAGGATTCGTGGTTTCTCAATTCAATAAGGCACAGCAAGACTTTAACCAAAAACAACAATCTTATCATTCTTCGCCTAACAGACGAGAAGGACAAATTGATGTAGATTTTGTTCCACCCAAAAAAGGTAAAAGTACCGAAAATTTTGACGGAGGAGAATATATAGATTACGAGGAGGTTAAATAATAACCTCCTTTTTACAATTGCACAGCCTTCTGAATATTTACCCTACTAAATCCGTAATTTAGTATCACCAATCTTTGGCTTCGTCTAAAAATCAATTTTAAATATTTTGATTTTAGGATAAAAATTGTATTTTTGTTAAACGTGAATTTGTAAATTTTGTGGAATTAACCCAAAAACATATTCTTTTTTGCATTAAATGCACATTTTTGATATTATTCCTCATCAAAAACACTACAGTATCTGCAAATATAAATTGTACTAATCAAAGTTTTTTTGTCAATCAACATAGTGCTGGTTTAATTAATAATCACGTTCTATCTCCCAAGAATTTCGAAAAAATGATTGGCTTTTCATTTCAAAACATCAACAATTCATCAAAGCGTTATAAGACACTTAAAGATTTAAAAAATCATGCTTATTTTTTCTCTCTTGAAAACCTAATACTTGGGTTTGATGATTCAGATGTAGAAGAAGAACATGTACAAAAAAAGACAAAAAGTACTAAGCGTAATCGCTCTGCTTATATTACAAGAGTTTGTGCCGAGGGAGATTCATTTTTATTTGATTTAGGGACACCTCTTAAAACGAAGGGCAATTTTATCTACAAGGATGCCCATTATCTTGATGTAATTATTTTATTCCATTCTCCTCCTCCCGAGAGCCTCGTTAATGTGGCTTAACATCCAAAAACTTTCTTAAAATTAATTGCTTAATGGTGAATAATGTCTTCGTTTTGGCGAGGTAACATTTGCTATGGCTATACTTTTAGAAAGATTTTGAATCGTAAAATCTTATCGTATAGTAAAAAACTGAAGATTGAGTCAGTATCAATGAAATCCCGTATTGGCGTTTCCTGATAATGTATTGATTAGTTTTCAATAACCACATTCCTTAAAAATAGTAGTAAAATTTTACTGGGTTTTCGATGTCTCTCATAATCAGCCCAAAGTATTTATTCACTTAATTTATTAATGTAATGAAAAAAGTATTCGTGCTTTTATGTTTCAGTGCTACTGTTTTGTGCATGACAGCTTGTTCAACTAACAAAGAAAGCAAAGAGAAGCAAGAGGCGTTTCCAACCACTAATCCCATCATCATTGATACGGATTATAATAATGATTATGTGTCAGATATTCATGCTATCAAAAATGTAGAAATACGTGCCCGTGTAAAAGGGTATATCGACAAAATATTGGTAGATGAAGGGAAGTCTGTCAAACAAGGACAAATACTATTTTGCATCAGTAATCAGGAATATAAAGAGGAAATCCTGAAAGCTAAAGCCATGCTGAAAAGTGCTATTGCTGAAGCGAAAGCAGCCGAGCTGAACTTACAAAATGTTAAGCTATTGGTTGATAAAAATGTAGTGTCGAAAACTGAGTTTGAAATGGCTAAAGCAAAGCTAGATGCTTTGAACGCTAGAATAGAAGAAGCACAGTCGCACGAAACTAGTGCCAAATTGAAATTATCATTAACCGAAATCAAAGCTCCCTTTGATGGCGTTGTAGATAGAATTCCAAATAAGATAGGAAGCTTAATTGACGAGGGGACTTTGCTAACCACTATTTCAGATAACAAAGAGGTATTCGCTTATTTTAATGTATCTGAAAGAGAGTATTTAGACTTTGCCAAAACAATCAAAGAATCTGCCAAGAGTGAGGTATCATTGATTTTGGCCAATAATGAGCCTCATAACTACAAAGGGAACATAGAAACCATTGAAGGTGAATTTGATAAAAATACAGGTAGTATTGCTTTCAGAGCGCGTTTTGCTAATCCAGAGAGAATATTAAGACATGGTTCAAGTGGGAAAGTAAGAATCAATAATAATGTAAAAAGTGCTTTGGTAATTCCGCAAAAATCAACTTTTGAAATTCAAGATAAGATTTTTGTATATGTGTTAGACAAAGACAATAAAGTACAAACCAGAAGTATTGTGCCTAGACTAAGGATTCCACACTTGTATGTAATAGAAACAGGACTTACTACGAGCGATAGAATTATTTATGAGGGTATCCAGAATGTGAAAGACGGAATGAAGATTATTCCAGAGATGATTTCAATGACAAAAATTATTGCTGATTTAAGAAGTAAATAATCTCATTCAATTCCATTCTTCCATCCAAAGACGAAAAAATATGTTTACAACATTCATAAATAGGCCAGTATTGTCAATTGTAATATCCTTAATAATACTATTATTAGGGGTGTTAGCTATGACCCAACTGCCAGTTACCCAATTCCCAGATATTGCACCTCCAGCAGTAACTGTAACCACAAAATATACTGGTGCTAATGCGGAGGTATGTGCTAAAGCGGTAGTAACGCCCTTAGAACGTGCCATCAATGGTGTACCCGGAATGACCTACATGACCTCAGTATCAGGGAATGATGGCTCAAGTATTGTTCAAGTGTATTTTCAAGTAGGAACAGACCCAGACTTAGCTGCCGTAAACGTACAGAATAGGGTTTCAACAGTATTAGATGAATTGCCAGAAGAGGTAATCAAGGCGGGGGTTTCTACCGAAAAAGAAGTAAATAGTATGTTGATGTACTTAAACATCATGACGAACGATACGACTGCTGATGAGAAATTCTTATACAATTTTACAGATATTAACATCTTAGCAGAATTAAAGAGAATTGACGGAGTAGGTTTTGCCGACATTATGGGGCAACGTGAATACTCTATGCGTGTATGGTTGAAACCAGATAGAATGACATCATACAACGTTTCAGCGGAAGATGTAATGAATGCACTGAAAAGCCAAAACGTTGAAGCCGCTCCGGGTAAAATAGGGGAAAGTTCAGGTAGAAAGGCGCAGTCATTACAATATGTATTGCGTTATACGGGAAAATATACCAAAATAGAACAATACGAAAACGTAGTAATTAAAGCCAATGCCAATGGCGAGATGCTTAGGTTAAAAGATATTGCAGACATTGAATTTGGTTCACTCGATTATGATGTACTTTCAAAAGAAAATGGAAAGCCTTCAGCCGCTATTATCTTAAAGCAAAGACCAGGCTCAAATGCTAGTCAGGTAATTAGCAATGTAAAGAAAAGAATGGCAGAACTGAAAGTAGCGACTTTCCCTCCGGGGATGGACTACAACATCAGTTATGACGTTTCTCGTTTCTTGGATGCCTCTATTCACGAAGTAATTAAAACCCTTATCGAAGCCTTTATTTTGGTAGCATTAGTAGTGTTTATCTTCTTACAAGATTTCCGTTCTACGTTGATTCCCGCTTTGGCTGTACCCGTTTCATTGATTGGTACTTTCTTCTTTATGCAGATTTTCGGGTTTTCGATTAACTTATTAACACTTTTTGCATTAGTACTAGCCATCGGTATCGTGGTCGATAATGCCATTGTAGTGGTGGAGGCTGTCCATGCTAAAATGGAATTGGAACATCTGGATGCACGAGAAGCAACGATTTCATCCATGAACGAAATCAGTGGCGCCATCGTAGCCATTACTTTGGTGATGACAGCCGTATTTATTCCTGTAGCATTCTTGTCGGGGCCAGTTGGAGTTTTCTATCGGCAGTTCTCTATTACCATGGCTATTGCCATAGTTATTTCTGGGGTAAACGCCCTTACACTTACGCCAGCACTCTGTGCCATTATGTTGAAAAATAATCATGGACAACCTAAAAAGACCAATTTGTTAAGTAAGTTCTTCGTGAAATTCAACGAGAAATATGATGGTTTGTCAGACGGTTATAAGTCGCTATTAGGTTCGATTGCCAACAGAAGAGTGGTTACATTATTAATGCTATTATTCTTTATTGGTGCTACTTGGGGTACTAATATTTTCCTGCCGTCTGGATTTATTCCTACTGAAGACCAAGGTACAGTTTATGCCAACGTAACTACCCCGTCGGGCTCGACGGTTGAAAGGACAGAAGCTGTAATGGATGAAATTCAGCGAGCTACTACCGAAATAGAAGCCGTTGAGTCAATCTCTACATTATCAGGCTTTAGTTTGTTGACAGATGGTTCTGGAGCATCCTTTGGTATGGGCATGATTAACCTAAAAGCTTGGGAAGAACGCAAAGAATCGGTTGATGATGTCGTGGAAATCTTGACTGAAAAAACTAAAAATATCAAGGATGCCAGTATTCAGTTTTTCCCTCCGCCAGCCGTGCCTGGGTATGGTAATGCCAGTGGTTTTGAATTAAGGGTACAAGACAGAACAGGTAGTGGTGATTTACAAAAGCTTCAAAAAGTGACTCAAAGCTTTATTGAAGAATTGAATAAGCGACCAGAAATTGAAAATGCCTTTACCAGTTTTGATGCTAGTTTTCCCCAGTATTTGATTAATGTGGACAACGACAAAGCAGCACAAAAAGGTGTTTCTGTGAATAATGCGATGGATAATCTGCAATCGTTGATTGGTAGTTTTTATGCTACAAACTTTATTCGTTTCGGACAAATGTATAAAGTAATGATACAGGCATTGCCTAAATATCGTGCTCAGCCAGATGATATATTAAGAATGTATGTAAAAAATGACCAAGGTGTAATGGTGCCTTATTCTGCTTTTATCAGGATAGAAAGAGTTTACGGCCCAGAACAACTTACGCGTTATAATATGTATACATCTGCCATGATAAATGGCGAGCCTGCTGCAGGTTTCAGTAGTGGTAAAGCCATTGAAGCCATCAAAGAAGTAGCAGCAGAAAAACTTCCCAAAGGATATACGTATGATTGGTCTGGTATGACAAGAGATGAAATCTTATCAGGCGACCAAGCCATTTATATTTTTATCATTTGTTTAGTCTTCGTTTATCTTTTATTAGCGGCTCAGTACGAGAGTTTCTTGTTACCAATCCCAGTAATCCTATCATTACCGACGGGCATATTCGGAGCATTCTTCTTATTGTTGATATTGGGCTTACAAAACAACATTTATGCACAAGTAGCCCTCGTAATGCTGATTGGTCTATTGGGAAAAAATGCCATTTTGATTGTAGAGTTCGCCATTTTAAAACAAAAAGAAGGGCGTACACCACTACAAGCTGCCATTGATGGTGCAGTATCAAGGTTAAGACCCATCTTGATGACTTCCTTTGCCTTTATAGCAGGGCTAATTCCATTGATGACGGCCACTGGGGCAGGTGCTATCGGTAATAAAACTATTGGCTCGGCAGCAGCAGGAGGGATGCTCTTTGGGACGGTGTTTGGCGTAATAATCATACCAGGCTTATATGTGATTTTTGCTACATTGGCACAAGGGAAAGCTAAGAAAAACAAGAAAGAAGAACTAATTCTTAATTAGAAAATGATGATTAAACTAAAATATTATATACTTACTTGTGGGCTTTTCATGGCAATGGTATTTACCAATTGTCAACCGATGAAAACCTACAAACAGCCGTCTTTAAAACCAATGCCCGAATCCTATAATAACAAAAAGGATTCGACCAATGATGCAGCCATCAATTGGAAAAGCTATTTTACAGACGCCACGCTGATTGCTTTGATAGATACCTCGCTGAATAACAATATTGATTTATTGATGACTTTGCAAAGAATTGAGATGGCTCAAAATCAACTTAATTTTGCTAAGGTATTAGGAAAACCTTTTTTTGGGGCTGGCATAACTGCTGGACAAAAAAGATTTGGGAAATATACGATGGATGGTGTTGGTAATTATGATACCAATTTTTCAAATAATATTACCGACGACCAAAAAATACCCGAACATCTCCCAGACTTTAATATTGGTTTGCAGAGTTCATGGGAGATAGATATTTGGGGAAAATTGCGTAATAAAAAGAAAGCCGCTATCGCTCGTTACTTAGCAAGTGTAGAAGGAAAAAACTGGATAATAACCAACTTGATTTCAGAAATTTCAGCGGGCTATTATAGCCTGATTGCGTTGGATAATGAATTAGACATTATCAAAGAAACCAGAAATCTGCAATTGAATGAATTACAAATTATTCAAGCTCAGAAAGAAGCGGGTTATGCCAACGAATTAGCGGTAAAACAATTTGAGTCGAGAATCCTAAATACTAGAAGCTTAGAAGTTGAGATTTTACAATCAATTATTGAGATTGAGAATAAAATCAACTTTTTGTTAGGCAGGTATCCACAACCGATTTATCGAGATAAGTTACAGTTTACTAAGCCTTTGCCAACGCAAATCAGAATGGGTGTGCCAGCTCAGTTATTGAGAAATCGTCCTGATGTTAAAAAAGCTGAATACGAACTACTAGCAGCCAAAGCTGACGTGGAGGCCGCTCGCTTAGCATTTTATCCCTCATTGAATATCAATGCTACCTTAGGGTTTCAGACTTTTAATCCTGCCTATGTAATTGCTCCGCAATCATTAGCTTATAACGTCTTAGGGGGATTATCAGCACCTATTATCAATAGAAAAGGATTAATAGCTGATTTTGGTGTAACGAGTGCTGTTCAGATAGAAGCTTTGTACAATTATCAAAAGAGCATCATTGGTGCTTATACTGAAGTGTACAATGAAATGTCTAATATCAAAAATCTTAGCCTGATTCAGGATTTGAAAAGTAAAGAAGTAAACGTATTGACAGAGTCTATCATAACGTCTACAGACTTATTCAAAACAGGTAGAGCGACCTATCTAGAGGTTTTATTAACCCAAGCAAATGCTTTACAAGCGAGAATAGAATTAATCAATGTGAAAAAACGCCAATATGATGCCGTAGTGAATATTTATAAAGCCTTAGGAGGAGGTTGGAGATAATCTACTCGGTTTTCATCTTTCTTGAAAAAGTATCTTCAAGAAAGATGAAAACCATTCGTAAATTGGGTGGCTTGTTATGAGGGGAGTTTTTATGAGCAAATTGTTAAGAAAATGTTTTCAAATAATTTCCTTAAATTCGCATCATCAATAAATTAAAATACCCTTTCATGAAAAAATATTCATTCCTGATTAGCGTCTTGCTTCTTTCAGTTACGGTTTCTCAGACCAATGCTCAAAAGATTGCAGAGAAGTATGCTAAAACCATTACGGCAAAAGACCTAAAAAAACACCTCACTTTTATCGCTTCAGATAGTTTAAAAGGGCGGGATACGGGTTCGCCAGAACAGAAAGTAGCCGCAGAATATATCGCCAAACAATTTGATAGTTATGGTTTAAAAGGTCCCGTTAATGGGAATTCTTATCTTCAACCAGTAGATTTAATAAAACGTGGTTGGGGAGATTTTTACTTGAAAACTAAGTCGAAAGAATTCAAATACTTGTTTGATTTTATTGCCAATACTATTTCACCAATGCCACAAGAAGAAACCTTTGAAACGGTTTTTGTGGGATATGGTATTGAGGATAAAGCCTTGAACGATTACGAAGGCACAAAAGTAAACGGTAAAATTGTCGTCGCTTTTGAAGGTGAACCACGTTTAGCAGATGGCAGTTACTTGATTTCAGGCAATACAGAAATGTCTAAATGGAGTAAAGGTGAGGCTTGGAAAGAGAAAATGGCTACTGCTAAAAGTAAAGGAGCAAAGGCTTTATTACTGATTTCAAAACAAAGTGTTGAAGAGTTTGAGAAAGTAATCAAACAACGTCAAACGATGCTAAAACGGTTTGGTAATGCAAGACTTAGCTTTGCTGACCAAAAAGACCCTCAAGGTTCTGACTTTGCTGTTTTAACAGTTGGGCCAACAATGGCTGCTGATTTGTTTAATACAACGGTTGCTCAATTAGATATTCTGAAAGAAAAAGCTATTACTAAAAGTGTTGCAAATCAATTAGAAAAACAATCTGTAGGGATAAAAATTGAAAGAACTGCTCAACCTGTTGAGACTTACAATGTATTAGGATATTTAGAAGGAACGGATAAAAAAGACGAATTAGTGATTGTTTCTGCACATTATGACCACGTAGGAGTAACCGATGGGAAAATCTATAATGGTGCTGATGATGATGGTTCTGGAACTGTTTCTGTACTAGAAGTAGCTCAGGCATTTGGTGAAGCCGCAAAAGCGGGAAATAAGCCTCGCAGAAGTATGCTTTTTTTAACAGTAACTGGCGAAGAAAAAGGATTGTTAGGGTCTGAATTTTATGTGACTCATCCAGTTTTTCCATTAGCAAGTACAGTGAGCGATATTCATATTGATATGGTTGGTAGGTCTGATAAAGAACATGAAGGCAAAGGAGACTATATTTATGTGATTGGTTCGGATAAACTTTCTTCTGAGCTACATGCTTCTTTGATTGAACAAAATGATAAACATAACCCTATCAATTTAGATTTTCGTTATAACGACCCGAATGATCCAAACCGTTTTTATTATCGTTCAGACCATTATAATTTTGCTAAAAATAAGATTCCAGTAGCATTTTTCTTCAATGGAGTTCATGATGACTATCATCAACCGACAGATGATGTTGAGAAAATAGAATTCGAGCAAATGGAAAAAAGAGCCAAATTGATTTTCTATTTAACTTGGGATGTTGCTAATCGTGATAAGAGACTCGTTGTAGATTCAGATAAAAAATAATTTCTCCAACAATTTACTTTTAAATTGATACAGCTAGGCTTCAATTTGTGAATAATTATTCCAGATTGGAGCCTAGATTTGTTAGGTCATTTATGAAAAAATATTTCTTTTTCCTGCTTCTACTCGTTAATGCTGTTTCTGATGAACTTACGGTTACTTATTTTGCCGAGACTATTTCGATAGAAAAACTTCAAAGCAACCTGACCTTCTTGGCAAGCGATAGCTTACGGGGACGTTTAACTGGCTCGAAAGAACAAAAAATAGCGGCAGCTTTTATTGCCAAGCATTTTCATGAACATGGATTAGACGCGATAGTATTGGGAGATACCGCAAACTCATACTTTCAGCCATTTTACATCAAGCAATATTTCGGTAAACAGCATAGTGTGATGTTGAACCCGACTGATAGAATGCGTCGTGCTAAAAGTGTGATAGCTACCGAAAATGTGATGGGCTTTTTGGAAGGAACAGACAAAAAAGAGGAAGTATTGGTTATCTCTGCCCATTATGACCATATCGGTACAAGAAATGGCACTGTATTCAATGGTGCAGATGACGATGGCTCAGGTACTGTCGCAATGATGGAAATGGCAAGGGTGTTTTCGGAAGCCAAAAAACAAGGTAGAGGGCCACGAAGAAGTATTTTGTTTATTGCTTTTGCAGGAGAAGAGTTCGGTTTGCTAGGGTCGGAATATTATGTGGCAAAGCCTGTGGTTCCCCTTAAAAATACAGTGTGTGATTTGAATATCGATATGATTGGGCGGATAGATAATACCTATCTGGATAAGAAGGAATATGTATTCTTGATAGGTTCAGATAAAATTTCACAAGAACTTCATGCCCTGAGCGAACATAATAATGAGCTTTATACTAAACTGACTTTAGATTATAGCTATAATTCAGAATCGCATCCGCAACAATTGTACTATCGCTCAGACCATTATAATTTTGCCAAAAATCATATTCCCATTATTTTTTACTTCGATGGCGAACACCCAGACTATCATCAACCAACAGATGATGTTGATAAAATAGATTTTGGTTTACTCAGAAAAAGAGCCCAATTGGTGTTTTATACCGCTTGGGATATTGCCAATCGTGAAGGAACATTAAAGTAATCATTCACCAAGAATGGCTTTTTCGATTACTTCTGGAAAATGTTTGTGTTCTAATACTTGTCCTTTTTTAGCCACGTCTTCGGGCGAATCTGTAGGTAATACTGGATAAGATGCTTGGAAGATGATAGCCCCTTCGTCGTAATGTTCGTTCACCAAATGAATAGTGATGCCTGATTCTGTTTCTTTATTTTCAACAACGGCCTCATGAACAAAATGACCGTACATACCTTTACCACCAAATTTTGGTAGAAGAGCTGGATGAATATTAATGATTTTATTGGGAAAAGCTTCTACCACATTTTGAGGAACAAGCCATAAAAAACCAGCCAAAATTACCCAGTCGATTTCATTTTCTTTCAAAATATCAACTACTTCGCCTGACTTGAATTGTTGACGATTGAACATCACCAAAGGAATATTTAGGCGTTCGGCTCTTTGAATTACGCCCGCTTGGGGATTGTTACAGAGAAATAATTTCACGTTAATTTCGGTTGAATCTGAGAAATATTCAACGATACGTTCGGCATTTGAGCCCGAACCAGAAGCGAAAATGGCAATATTTTTAGACAAAATAGATTGGATTTAACAAATTTCTGACAAATTTAAGCATAGATTTACAACCAAGCTTAACTTTTCTCCGTCTTTGTTAAAACTAAATATCTAAATCATGAAAAAGAATCTTTATCACACTTTAGCAGTTACATTATTAACAGCTTTAGTTTGGGCATGTGGTATTACAATTGACCCAACACCTTTATGTGGATGTTCACCAGTGGTTACTTTACCAGATATTTTAGTTGGTAAATGGGAGTTTGTGGGGTATGTCAAGGAAGATAGTTTAGACATTGAGAAAGAAAAATTAAAGGCAAGCACAGCAGCTTTCCCTGCTAATTTAGAGGTAGCATATAATACGACGGCTGGAAATAGAAAAAAACTAGATATTTCAGGTAGTTCATCTGTAAATACTTATAACGGAGGAATTACTTTAGGAACTACAGATTCTTCGTGGAGAGCGTGGACACCGATAACGAGTGGCGCTATAGCACAAACAAAAATGGCAGGAAGTAATGAAGCAATGGCTTTTGAAATAAAATACTTAAATGGTCTTTCTGTAGGCGAAAAAGTTAAGATAGAAGATGGAATGAATATCTTGTTAAGAGTTAAAATTCCAAATGATGAAATGCTTTTTGTAAGAAAGAGATAAAATTAGAGAGGCGAATGAAATTCATTCGCCTCTCTAATTTTAAAGCTGATTCGTAATCATTTTTTGTAAAGCCTTTTCTTCCAAATATCCCGTAGAACGTTTTACTTGTTTCCCGTTTTTGAAAACAATAAATGTAGGAATCTCATCTACTTTATAGTTTTCTACCACAGCTTTGCTGGCATCTGCATCTACTTTTATAAATTTCACTTTTCCAGATAATTCCTGTGAAAGCTTATCTACGCTAGGCATCATTTTGATACATGGCCCACACCACGAAGCAAAAAAGTCTAACACTACTATTTCATTTTCTTTTAAAATAGCATCAATTTCTGTTTTGCTATAGCCCTTTGCATTGGTATTTTCTTTTGAACCTTCTACGGGTAAATTACTAGCAGTCCATTTCAAATAACCACCTTGAAGGTCGTAAACCGTAGTAAATCCATTTTGTTTCAATACTTCAGCCGCGGCTTTGCTTCTTCCACCAGATAAGCAATAGACAAATACTGGTTTAGATTTATCAAAGGCATTTATCTTTTGTATAAAATCTGGACTTCTATAATCGATATTTTGGGCTTTTGCCAAATGTCCACCGCCATATTCACCATTTGTACGAACATCTATAAGTTGGGCATTAGTGTTTTCAGAATATTTTTTCTGAAATTCTGCTGTAGACAAAACTTGTGAGAGGCTTATGCTTATATTTGCAATAGAAAGTATCGTTAAAAATATAAATGTGCGAATAATATTTTTCATTATTTTTAGTATTAAAATTAACTAACTGTGAAAGTATTAGAAAAGTACAAGCAATCTTGAAAAAAGGCTTAAATTTGTTCTCAATATTTAACTAAAGTATTCAAATCATGCGAAAATAGATTTAATTTTCAACGATTGAAGAAATATTTTATTTGAACAAGAGAGAGTATTATCTAATTTACAAAAATTCCCTCCGTTTATAACCAAAAACAAAATTTACGCAAAATGAGTGCAATTCAACATGTACACGCAAGACAAATTTTGGATTCTCGTGGAAATCCAACAATCGAAGTAGATATCCGTACCGAAGATGGTGCTTTTGGACGTGCCGCAGTGCCTTCTGGAGCTTCAACAGGTATTCACGAGGCCGTTGAATTACGTGATGAGGATAAAAGCGTTTACGTGGGTAAAGGTGTTTTAAAAGCCGTAGAAAACGTAAATACTAAAATCGCTCAAGAATTGTGGGGCTTAGAAGTTTCTGAGCAAAATATGATTGACCGTTTGATGATTGAGTTAGACGGAACATCTAACAAAGGTAATTTAGGAGCAAACGCTATTTTGGGTGTTTCTTTGGCAGTAGCTAAAGCGGCAGCTCAAGAGTCTGGTTTGTCTTTATACCGTTATATTGGTGGTGTTAATGCTAACACTTTGCCAGTACCAATGATGAATATCTTGAATGGTGGTTCTCATGCTGATAACTCAATCGATTTCCAAGAGTTCATGGTAATGCCAGCTAAAGCTGAGTCATTCTCACACGCTTTGCGTATGGGTACTGAGGTTTTCCATGCTTTGAAAGGTGTATTGAAATCTAAAGGATATTCAACAAACGTAGGTGATGAAGGTGGTTTTGCACCAAACATCAAGTCTAACGAAGAGGCAATCGAAATCGTTTTACAATCAATTGAAAAAGCAGGTTACAAACCAGGTGAAGAAATTTTCATCGCAATGGATGCTGCTGCTTCTGAATTCTATAACGAAGAAACTGGTCTTTATACATTCAAGAAATCTGATGGTAAGCAATTGAACAACATGGAAATGGCTGCTTACTGGAAAACTTGGGCTGATAAATATCCAATCATCTCTATCGAAGATGGTATGGCTGAAGATGACTGGGCTGGTTGGAAAGAGCAAACTAAATTGATTGGTAGCAAAGTTCAATTAGTAGGTGACGATTTATTTGTTACAAACGTAAAACGTTTACAAATGGGTATCGAACAAGGTGTTGCTAACGCTGTATTAGTAAAAGTAAACCAAATTGGTTCTTTAACTGAAACAATCGATACTATCAACTTAGCGAAACGTAATTCATACAAAAACATCATGTCTCACCGTTCAGGTGAAACTGAAGATGCTACAATTGCTGACTTAGCAGTAGCATTGAACACAGGTCAAATCAAAACTGGTTCGGCTTCTCGTTCAGACCGTATGGCAAAATACAACCAATTACTTCGTATCGAAGAAGAATTAGGCGCAAACGCTTACTTCCCAGGATTGAATTTCTAATTGGAAATAACAGATTTAAAAGAGCCTTGCAGAATTTTTTGCAAGGCTCTTTTTTATGCATGTCAGTTAGAAACAAACTATCAAAATCAGTATATTTGTAAAAAGCTTTGAATATGACACAAAGGTTATCACATAAAAAAACGAATAATATAATTCCCCTTTTGAAAAAGGGTGAATATAATAGCTATCGTCCAGAAGATATTAAGCGATGGGGGATTGAACGTTTTTTAGAAACTGTTTGTGCAAGTAAAGAAATTGAAGTGCCAAATCTTGGTTTCAATGACGAAGAAAATAATAGAATGGATTCTATACTGAAAGACGAAAATAAAGAACATGATTTTTGACACAAATTTGCTCATTAAACATATTCGTAAAGCTGAAAACCTTCCTCCAAAGTTAATTATCCCTATTCCAGTTGTTGGAGAATTAAAATCTTTTGCAATTAAATCAGACTGGGGAATACAAAAAGTATTATTTATGAATAGTCTTTTTAGCTTGTTTCCATTAGTTGAAATAACTGAAGAGCTGACAGAAATATATGCTCAAGTAGATGCTTATAGTCAGGGTAAATTAAAAGGCTATCCATTACCTCTTGGAGTCTCTTCTCGAAATATGGGAAAAAATGATTTATGGATTGCAACAATGGCTACTTATTTTGATTTAGAATTACATACAACTGATAATGATTTCGATCATTTAATTAATTTTGGCTTGAGATTAATTAAACATCAGCCTTAATATATTAAATAGTAATCAATATTTAAATTAATAATTTTAGGTTTTGCCATTGTTCGTCAAGATAAGAAATATGGTAAACTTTTTTTGAAAATTAAATTATTCTTGATTTACCATGAGAAGATTACTCTTAGTAAAATATCGATTTTATACCCTTACGCTATCAGTATTGGTGGTGTGGATGATTTTTTTTGATGATAATAATGTTTTTAGTCAGTTTAAAATGTACCGAGAGTTAGGGCGATTAGAAGATGAAACAGCTTATTATGCTCAAAAATTGAAGGAGGTAGAGAAAGAAAAAATAGAAGTAATGGGCAATTCGAGTTTGATAGAAAAATTTGCGCGCGAGAAATACCTGATGAAAAAGCCCAACGAAGAGATTTTTGTAATAGTTGATGAAGATAATCAGCCGATTGAAAAATAAAAAATAATTAAAAATGAATTGAGCCTGTAATAACCCTCCTGTTTTACAGGTTTTTTTGTGAAATTTGCATTCCAGCTTTATTTTACACAATTCTTAGCTTGAATGTAGCCCAGAATTGTTAGCGTTAAAAAATGATGTTAAAAATTTTATTTGTTTGTACTGGTAATATCTGCCGTTCGCCAATAGCGGAGGAAACTTTTAGAAGAGCCGTAAAGGCTCGTGGTTTACAGCGTGTCATTCTGTGTGACTCTGCGGCAACGCATGCTTATCATATTGGTGACTTGCCTGACCCTAGAACACGGAAAAATGCAGAATCGCATGACCTAAAACTTACGCACCATTGTAGAAAACTATCAGGCGAAGATTTTTCTGTGTTTGATTATATCGTGGCGATGGATAACTATAATATGGAAAATATACAGACAATCAGTGCTAGGTCTGTCGGCATAAAGCAACCAGCTGAAAATTGTTTTTTGTATAGAAAGTTCGATAATACGAATACGACACCAGACAAAGTATTGGAAGTGCCAGACCCATACTATGGAAATTCAACTAATTTTGAGGAAGTCTATCAGATTGTCAATCGTTGTGCTGAAACATTTTTAGATTTCTTAATTATTAAACATAATTTGTAAATGAGGAGGCTTCTGCTGATATGTCTGTTGTTTATCACGAAACAACTCTTGGCTCAATCGTACCAAGATAGCATTGCTAATCATCGAGAAAACTATAAGAAGGAGTTCTTGGATAGTAAGAGTAGCCCATTGAAAGAAGCAGATTTATCTTACCTAAGATTCTATGAACCAGATGTACAGTATCGTGTGAATTGCATCTTTAAAAAATCGGAGAATGTTAAGCCTTTTAATATGTCAACTTCCTCTGGACAGAAGCAAGAATATTACAAATATGGTGTGTTGAGCTTTCAATTACAAGGTAAAAATATGGAGCTAAACGTATATAGAAGCCTAAGCTTAATGCGAGTACCTCAGTATAAAAATTACCTGTTTATTCCCTTTAAAGATGCTACTAATGGGAAAGATACTTATGGAGGCGGGCGTTATTTAGCCCTTGAAACTACCGATATTCAAAATGATAGCGTAATTTTAGACTTTAATAAAGCATACAACCCTTATTGTGCTTTTAGTGATGGATATTCTTGCCCAATTCCGCCTAAAGAAAACCACTTAACAGTGGGAATTGAAGCAGGCGAGAAGATCTTTGGCAAAGCACATTAAATTAGTTAAGCGTTGTGAATGATGAGTTTCAGTTTTTTAAAAATGATATATAGCATTTTACTTATATCCTAACATCGTTTATTTTACATAAATTATAAAAGCTTAAGGCTTATTGCTTAAAGCAAATTATCCAAGCGTTAATAAAACAAATCAAGCAATACATACGTGGACAAAAAAGTAATTTTAATCATCCTAGACGGTTGGGGAATAGCTCAGAAGGGTTATGAAGACCGTTCGGCAATCATTGCAGCAAAAACGCCATTTTATGATTCTATTTTGGCGAATAATCCAAACAGTACTTTAGTTACCTTCGGTCCTGAAGTTGGTTTACCAGAAGGACAATTTGGTAACTCAGAGGTTGGCCACATGAACTTAGGTGCTGGTCGTACTGTAAAACAAAGTTTGGTACGTTTGAATGATGCCATTGAGCAAGATACTCTTCGTCATGAGCCAGTCTTGGTAAAAGCTATCAAATATGCAAAAGATAATAACAAACCTTTTCATTTGATGGGCTTAGTGTCTGATGGTGGCGTACACGCACATATCAATCACGTAAAAGCATTGTGCAATGTTTTAAAAGATAATGGTTTAGAAAAAGTATATATCCATGCTTTTACAGATGGACGTGATACTGACCCGAAATCAGGAAAAGGATATATCGCAGATTTATCATCATTCTTGACTACATCGGTAGGTAAAATTGCGAGTGTAACGGGTCGTTATTATGCCATGGATAGAGATAATCGTTGGGAGCGTATTCAGAAAGCTTATGACGTTATGGTAAAAGGTATTGGAACAGCAACAGAAGATGTGTTAGCGTCAATCTCGGCGTCTTATGAAGCTGGTGTAACAGATGAGTTTATCGACCCACTTTTAGTGACTGAAAACGGAGTACCTGTTGCTACTATTCAAGAAGGGGATGTAGTATTGTGTTTTAACTACCGTACCGACCGCCCGCAGGAAATCACAAAAGCTTTAACGCAAGAAGATTTTCCTGAAAATGGCATGAAAAAATTGGATATTCAGTATTATACTTTGACCAATTATAATAAGTCTTTCACAGGTATCAATGTCATTTTTGATGATAGTAACTTACCTGCTACGTTAGGTGAAGTCTTATCAGAAGCTGGTAAAAAACAAATCAGAATTGCTGAAACTGAAAAATACCCACACGTTACTTTCTTCTTCTCAGGTGGACGTAACGAAGAGTTTGAAGGTGAAAGCCGTATTTTGTGTAATTCTCCGAAAGTTGCTACTTACGATTTACAGCCAGAAATGTCTGTATATGAAGTACGTGATAGTTTAGTGCCTGCATTAAGAGACGAAAAAGCTGATTTTGTATGCTTGAACTTTGCCAATCCTGACATGGTAGGTCATACAGGTGATTTCCAAGCGGTAGTTGATGCTTGCGAGGCAGTAGACCAATCGTTGGAAGCTGTAGTAACAGCAGGTGTGGAACATGGCTATTCAGTAATTGTTTTAGCTGATCATGGAAATGCTGATTACATGATTAACGACGACGGTTCGCCAAACACACAACACAGCTTAAACCTTGTACCATGTATTTTGATTGACAAAGATAAAAAAGCAATCAAAAATGGTAAATTAGGGGATATTGCTCCAACTATTTTGGATTTAATGGGTATCGAAAAACCAGCCATTATGACTGGTGTAAGCTTAGTATAAGCTTTGAAGATACCAATCAGATAATAAAAAAGGTCAGGTTTCAAAAACCTGACCTTTTTCTATGGTAATGGGATAATTAACTTCTCTCCTCGTTCTGTAATATCTTTTGTTTTCTTGTTAGCAGTCATAATCAATTGCTTGCTAACACCATATTTTTCTGCTACCACCCTCAGAATGTCTCCAGGCCCTACTGTATGAATAGCTTTCACTTTTACATTCAGTTTCGTAATCCCTACCTTAATGCCCTCTGGCTGAACATCAGGATTAAGCGTTTGTAAAGCCGACTTGCTGAGATGATAACGATTGGCAATACCATAAAAAGTTTCGCCTGATTGTACTGTATGAGTAAACGATGTCCCTTTTACGGCAACTTCAGTTGCTTTCTTTTCTGGTTTAGCTGTTTCCTCTTTCTTTTTAGGTTCTTCTTTTTCCTTCTCAGCTACTTTCTTCTCTTCTTTTTCTTTCTTCTTTATTTCAGCTTTTTCTGAAGCCTTTTTGCCCTCATTTTCAACATCCTCCTCAGGCATTTCTGATGGAGCGGTTACAAGGTCGGCATCATCTTGACCTTTCATCGCATCCGACTGTGGAGCAGTACTTAAAACAACTTCAGTTTTTGTAGTTTCATCACTCATCGACTGCCAACCAACATACAGCAAAGCAATTACCAATGCCACTAAAACCAAAAGGGTTATCATTGGAATGTTTGAGTTTTCTTCAACTGGGCGAGGATTACGATAATCTTCCATATTTCGTAAGGATTGGTGAGGTTTATTTAAAAAATTAAAGAGTTTTCGACTGTTAAAATAATCAATTAATTTAAAATAACTAATTACTTCCCTTCAATTCATTAACCATTTCTGCAACTTTTTCGCTTAGTTCGCTTTTATAATTTTGCAATTTAGTAGCTATTTCCTGATTTTCAATACCCAACATTTGTATGGCAAGAATTCCTGCATTTTTAGCACCATTCAAAGCAACAGTAGCTACAGGAACACCTGAGGGCATTTGTAAAATAGAGAGTACAGAATCCCAGCCATCGATTGAATTTGAAGATTTTACAGGTACACCAATAACAGGAAGCGTTGTTACAGAAGCTACCATGCCCGGCAGATGTGCCGCACCGCCTGCTCCAGCAATGATTACTTTAACGCCTCTATCACGAGCAGTCTGTGCATACTCAACCATTTTTAAAGGTGTTCTATGAGCCGAAACGATGTCTATTTCATACTCTACTCCAAATTGTTTACAAACGTCGGCAGCTTCTTGCATTACTTTAATGTCTGAAATACTACCCATGATGATTCCTACCATTGTACAATAACAAATTAAATTGCGTTATAAAGAATACAAATTTAGGTCGAAAAATCGAAAAAGCCTCTACTTCCTATAACGCAGAGGCTTTTAAAATAATATAAATGCTTAAAGATTAAGCATTTTCAGAAGGTTCAATGGATGGATTTTCTGGTAATTCTTCTTTAAAACTTTCTACAGGCTCATCTTCCTTTCTTTTTCCCGTAATAAAACGCCAGATAGCCGTTAAACCTGCACCAATCGCCACGATACCCAGTTTTCCTAACTTGAGTAATGGAAGAAAAAACTTACCTAATAGCCCTAAGAACCCTAATTTAGCCAATACTTTTCCTGCTACTAAACCTCCGATACCTACGGCTGCTACTACGTCTAAACCAGGGTCGAAATCTTTGTATTTATTGCCATCTGTAAACTCTACGATATTTAAAACCTTGCTGATGTCATTATTAACCATGGCTAATTGAGACATCCCACCTACAGCATTTAATATCAACACACCTTTTCTACCCAAAATCCTAATGTTATAATTAAGCGTATTTTCGGCGCTATCATCAAATTTAATTTCTTTGGCCCAATGCAATACCTTATGTTCTTTATCATAAAATGGTTTTGCAGCCCAACCTACTAGCTTAACACTTCCATAACCTTCTTTTACTCGTTCTTCATTGCCAGCAGCTATATCTTCCTGCATATCAGCTAGCAGATCATCATAGTTTATGTCGTCTGCATCATCATCTTTTACAAAGCCCATTTCGTCCCATTGAACGATAAAAGAATAACTTGACGCATCAGTCACTTTTCCACCTTCTGGTAAAATCATGCCTAAGATTTCTTGAGGAGGATTTCCCCAAAGTTTAGTCACTACAAAATCAGCTTGTTCGGCATTCAGGAATTTAAAGCCAGCAGGAATGGTGATTTTTGCAATACCATTTTTTAGCAAGATTGTACCATGTTGATAATTCATGGCATGCTCAACGGAATCAATGAAGGCTTCTTGTACTGCCAAGGCTTTTGATTCCTCATCACTGTTTTTTTTGTCTTTCTGTGCAGATACTGAATAAATAAATGAGATACATAACAGTAGTAGACCTAAAGTTTTTTTCATGTGTATAAAATTTAAGATGTGAGCCTTAAAAATATCATTAATAAATGAAAAAAGGAAAATAATTTATTAAATGGTAAGTCTAAGTCTGTGATAATTTTCAAAAATTCCATTTTAACATAGATATTTAAGAAAACAGGATAATAATATTTACCTAAATAGATGAATTTGATATGCAAAAGAATTGAAATGGAATATAAAATGTAACCCCTTTCGGCAGAGCGATAGTGGCATTAAACAACATAATCTGCTGAAAGAATCAATTGTATTGAGCCATCATAGAGATTTATTTATATTCAGTATAGATATAAGTAGATTCAAGGTATTGTAATTTTTTAACCATATCTATCAAACCACTACCAACGTTTTCTGTGATAGCCTGTAAAACCCGTATTAATTCGTTATAACTATTGGGTTTTACGAAATAGCATATTGCTCCGAGTTTAACGGCATTCACCATGTCTTCTTGATGCGACGATGTCGAGATAATGATGGCTGGTATATTTTTGTAGTTTTTATCGTCTTTCAATTTTTTAAGACATTCCCAACCATCCATAATTGGCATGTTTAAATCCAAAAATATAAGTTGAGGTTTCTCATGAAGCATTTCTAATTTCCTGAAAAACTCTTCACCATTAATTGCACAGTGGCATACAATATTGTCGTCTATTTCTTCTAGAGCCTCGCAAAACATTTCTGTATCATCCCTATCGTCATCAGCTAAAAATATTATTTTTTGTCCCATATCTAAATACTTATTCCTTTTTGTTTTAATGGAAGTGTTATAACAAATGTGGCACCTTTGTCCAAACTGCCAATTGCAATGATATTGCCACCATGACGCTCTACAATTTTCTTGCAAAGTGATAAACCTAAACCTGTACCTTCATAATCATCTTTTGGGTTTAAACGGGTAAACGTTTCAAATATTTGCTCTGCATGGTCAGGTTTAAAGCCAATTCCATTATCTGTCACCGTAATACGATAAAAGTCTTGATTGTCAACCTCTGAAGAAATAGATATATGTGGAGGTACACCAGTTTTAGTAAATTTGATTGAGTTGTTGATAAGGTTATAAAAAAGTTGGTAGAGTAGTACCATAGCACCTTCTAATGTAGGGAGGTTTTGATACTCAATTGTTCCGCCTGTTTTTTGCAAAGCAACTTCTAAATCGGTCTCAATATTGCGTATGACTTCATTCAGATTAACGGATTCCGCCTTTTTTTGTATAGCATTGATAGTTGAGTAGGCTAATACTCCATCAATCATTGCGAACATGCGATCAGTAGCAACATGGATTCTTTGCATAAACCGCATTCCTGTATCATCTAATTTTTCGCGAAGGTGGTCTTCCAATCTACCAGTGAAGGTTTTTATTTTTCTTATCGGTTCTTTAAGGTCATGTGAGGCAACATGAGCAAACTGTTGTAGGTCTTCATTAGAGCGCTGTAATTCCCGAGTACGTTTAGTAACTTGCTGTTCTAATGTTTCAGCCAATATTTTATAACGATTTTCACTTTGCTGAAACCTCTCCTCTATACGCTTAATCTCGGTGATATCACGTGTCGTACCTGCAATAACTTCTACCTGACCATCTTGATTTAAAACCGGTACGAGAATATAGTCATAAATTCGGCTTCCAAGTTCAGCATGTGGAAAAGAAACAGTTCCACGGATTGATTTTTTTGTGGCGACTATCTCGTCAATTTCCCGCTCATGCATCTGCGCATGCCATTCTTCGTAGCCATTCTCGCGAAGCCCACGACCTATGGCATCTTCTGCGTTTTTACCCCACATAGTAAGAAGCGCCTTATTCGCATAAGTAAATCTGTAGCTAAGGTCAAAAACATATACTAGGTCGGGTGTGTTATCCGTAATGGAGTCATACAGTCGTTTTTGCTTTTCGGTAGTCTCTAATGCATTCTTGAGGTTTATCTCAGACTGTTTCCGCTCAGTTATATCTTCAGTTGTTACTACTAGTAGTTCTCCCTGTTTTACGGCAGTAAAATAAAACCAGTGCTTCATGCCTTCTCCTGCATAATAACATTCAAATCTGGC
The DNA here is from genome assembly GCF_059423785.1 of Arcicella sp. GW458-12-2-14-TSB2. NCBI lineage: Bacteria > Pseudomonadati > Bacteroidota > Cytophagia > Cytophagales > Flectobacillaceae > Arcicella > Arcicella sp. GW458-12-2-14-TSB2. The sequence continues at coordinate 22,183 of NZ_JBWKYN010000023.1, forward strand.
AGTAATACCTGTTTCAGCAACCTCAATAAATTTTTCAAGAATACCAGTTTGTTTTACCAAAGGAAAAACATCACTATATCGCTTGCCTTTGTAATCAGTATCGCCAATCCAGTTAAGTGTATGTGCATTAAAAAGTAAAATTGAGAAATCTTCGACCCTACCTTTTTCATTATACAGGCATTGCATCAGGGCAATCCCGTTTGAAGCAGAATCAAAAATGGTTTGGAAGAGGTCATTGTTTTCAGTTAATTTCATTGTTATAAAGTATGTCTTTGGAAGGTATTAGACCATAGGGTATTAAGATAAGTAATAAGGAAAGTTGTGCAATATTTTAAAAGTCAATAGATTATAGGGCTCTTTCAAACAATTCAATGCATAACTTTACAGCAAATTAATAGAAAATTTTAGAAGTTAAAATATTATAAAAACAAAAAATCCGAAGGAATTGTCCTTCGGATTATGTATATACGAAACAGTTCTAATCTTGCTAGATATTAAGCAATTACTTTAAGGGTTTCCTTTACTGCTTTTACTTTTTCTTTCAGAGAAGTTAAGTCTTCATCTACTACTGTTACATGTCCCATTTTACGGAATGGCTTTGTGATTTTTTTACCATACAAAAATGGATATACACCTGCTATGGCTAAAGCCTCATTCATCCCAACATATTTTGCTTCGCCAGTGTAATTATCTTCACCCAATAAGTTCACCATCGCCGCTTTTGAATGGGCAGTAGTGTCGCCTAATGGTAAGCCTAGAACAGCCCTAAGATGTTGCTCAAACTGAGAAGTGTGATTTGCCCTGATGGTATGATGACCGCTATTATGTGTACGTGGCGCTACTTCATTGATAAGAATCTGACCATCTTTCGTCAAAAACATTTCGACAGCCAGTAAGCCTACAATACCTAATTTTTCGGCAGTTTCTATCGCAATTCTCTTTGCTTCTTCATGGATATGTTCATTCACAGCCGCTGGTGCGAATAGGTATTCCACCAGATTATATACAGGATGAAATACACATTCAACGGTTGGGAATGTCTTGATTTCGCCATGTTCGTTTCTTGCTACAATTACGGCTATCTCTTTATCAAAGTCTATTGCTTTTTCTAATAAACTTGGTTCTGTAAAGGCTAAAGGTAAATCATCTTCAGAACTTAGTTTTTGTACACCACGTCCATCATAACCCCCTTTGCCCAATTTATTGAAAGCAGGTAAGAAATCAAGATTTTTGCTGATATCTTCTACAGAATCTGTCAAGATAAAATCAGAAGTAGGTAGATTGTTATCTAAATAAAACTGTTTCTGAATGCGTTTATCTTGAATGATTTCTAATACTTCGGGCTGTGGAAATACTTTCTTGCCTTCTGAACGAAGTTTTTTTAATGCTTCTAAATTAACATTCTCGATTTCAATCGTAATTACTTCGCAGTCTTGTCCAAACTGGTAAACGGTGTCATAGTCCAGAAATGACCCAACAACAAACTCTGGTGCAATTTTAGCACAAGGAGCATCAGGGTCTGGGTCAAGTGCTTTTACGTGAATATCTAAATCGATAGCGGCTTGGAGTAACATTCTTCCTAGTTGACCACCGCCTAATAAACCTAATTTGAAATTTTTAGAAAACATTGGATTGCTGTAGGGGAAAGGTACTAGCAATTAGTAGCAAAAATTGAATAAAAACCCTTGTTTGCTTTGTCGTAGTATCTTACCTTATTTTAATTTTTCACAAAATTACGTTGAAATCTGTAAACCTTAGTAAATTTGTGTACTCTAAATAAATTAGAGGGGAAATTTTGGAGAAAAATTTATGAAAAATTCAATAAATCTTCGTTTTGGTATTTTGGTTGCTATTATTTTAGTGGCTACTGCTTTCCGTTTTTTAGCTGTTGTAGCACCAACTTTATCAAACTTTTCACCAGTAGGCACTATTGCTTTATTTGGTGGCGCATATTTTACTAAAAAATATTGGGCATTTGTAGTACCAATGGTTGCGCTGTGGTTATCTAACTTAGTATTGAATAATGTTTTTTACAAACAGTGGTATCCTACCTTTTCATTTGGGTTCGATGCTTCTGTGTTTTTTACCTTTGCTTTAGTAGTATTGGTAGGAATAGTTACTTTGAAAAAAGTAAATGTAACAAACTTACTTGGTGCTAATTTATTGGGTACACTAGTGTTTTTTATTGTATCAAACTTCTTTGTTTGGACGGCTGGAAAAATCTATCCTCAAACTTTTGATGGATTGGTATCGTGTTATACAATGGCTTTACCATTCTTGAAAAATACGTTGATGAGTAACCTAATCTTTTCTGCTATTATGTTTGGTGCTTTTGAATACGCACAATCGACTAGTAAATCGTTGCAGTTGCAGTAAGCGTTTAGGAATATTTATCTTAAAAGTAGTGTAAGGCTGGCTTTACACTACTTTTTTTGTTTGATAGATGTTAAAACTCGTACTATAAAACAAAAAAAAGTGCAGGGGATGCACCCTACACTTCTATCTACAATAATATCTAGTTATTTTACGCCTCAATATCAACAATAGCTGCTAAGTGTTTCCAGAACGAAGGGTATGATTTTACTACAACGTCTGGTTCTTCAATCTCAACCTCCGCAATTAAAGCTAAAGGAGCAAAAGCCATTGCCATACGGTGGTCATCATAAGTATGGAATGATGTTCCCGCTGGAATGCTTTGATTACTTGAAGTCAATAAGTATTTATGATTCTTTTCTGTTTCTACTAAACTCGCTCCGATTTTAGCCAACTCTGTTTGTAAGGCATAAATTCTATCAGTTTCTTTTACTTTTAGCGACTCTACGCCCGTTAAAGTAAGCGGAATGTTTTTGGCTGCTGCTACTACACAAACCGTTTGAGCAAGGTCTGGGCAATTGGTGAAATCCCAAGCTAAAGTACTTTCAGCAGGAATTTTAGTTAATTTAAATCCACGACCTGTATATTCAGACTTCACGCCTAAATGGCTCATAATATCAGTAATGACAGAGTCACCTTGTAATGAATTTTCTTTTAATCCTAATAACTCTAATTCAGCATCTTCAAATTCAGAAAGTGCTACAATTGAAAACCAATAGCTTGCTCCTGACCAGTCAGATTCAATGGCATAAGGAATTACTTCGTATTTTTGAGCAGGTACTGTAATCGTCAAATTTTCCCAATCTGGACTCACCGTAATACCGAAACTCTTCATTTGTTGAATCGTCATTTCGATATAAGGTTTAGACCCTAACTCTCCAGTAATCGTCAGAATTAATCCTTCTGGTAATAAGGGGGCAATCATCAAAATGGCAGAAATGTATTGTGAAGAAACATCTCCTCTGATAGCCAAATGGTTGTTTCCAGAGAAGTTAAAACCATTTAATTGTAATGGAGGATAACCTTCTTTATTCAAATATTCAATATCAGCACCCAAAGAACGAAGGGCATCTACCAAAATGCCAATCGGTCGTTCACACATTCTTGGCGTACCTGTCATCGTCTTGTGCTGACCTGTTACTGCGAAATATGCCGTTAAAAAACGCATAGTAGTACCAGCATCAATCACATCAGCAATAGCATCATCAGAAGCCAACAAACGCATCATCGTTTGTGTGTCACGTGCTTCCGCAAGATTTGATAAATTGTCTTTTCCTTGTGCCAAGGCATTGATAATCAAGGCACGATTAGATTCTGATTTTGAAGAAGGTAAGGGTATTTCCGTTTGGAAAGATTTCTGTACTTTAGGAAGTAATAGCTTTTTCAATGTATGATTTCTGATTTATTTTCGGAAAATATCATTCCCGATATACTTCTCTGATTCGTTTTTGGGATTTAAAGAATACAAAGATACAAGAAAACCTTGAAAATAGGCTCTGTATAAACGCTTTACAGCGTACAAAGTAAGGGCTAGGAAATAAGAATAAAATTAAAATAGTTTTTCGAAACTTGCTGGCGTTAATATTGTAGCTGTCACTACGTAAGATAAACGATGATATTTTGTGAATTAAAGGATTGTATATCAATATTATAAATTGCATCGGCGAACCACTCGTAACTCATCATTCTAATTTAACTCATCTTCCTCCACAATACTCTCTCTAAAGCGTTCTTGATATGTATTCAGTAATTCCTCTAATTGCCAAGCTGTAATCGCTAAGGTATTGATTGGAATCTCTTGAATTCGTCCATTATTAGTAAAAACCAATGTTTCCGAATAACTATTCCCTTTTACTTCTGGACGAATCTGTAAACCATGTACAAATGCCCAAGAAACAAAAGGCTGTCCAACTACTTGAATGCCATCTTGACTAATAATAATTTTCGCTTTTGATTTAATTTTTTCTAAATACCTATAAGTCAATACGATACTAGTGAATAAACATAATACACTTGATATATATTCTGTTCTGATTAAGAAAAAAATTACATATAAAAATGTTCCTAGTCCACCCAACAGCAGTAGATGTTGGTCGGATGGACGCGTATAAATAACTGTCACTTGCGGAATCTCTACTTTTTCAGGCATATCAATTCAAGCTAGGGTCGCTAGGATAATTAGCTAATACTTTAAAAGAACCTCCCATTTCTTTGAGAATTGTTCTCCAAAAATTTTCTATTGGCGTATCAAAAATTACTTCTGCAGTAGTGGTTGATACAATCCATGAGTCTTTCTTGAGTTCATTGTCTAGTTGGTCTTCTTCCCAACCCGAATATCCAATAAAACAGCGGATATCACTAGGAGATAAAACCCCATTATTAAGCAAACTCTTTACTTGCTGGAAGTTTCCACCCCATGTAACACCATCCATCAAAGTAATGCCCCCTTCGATGATATCAGGACGGCGGTGTACATAATGCAACGTATTATGCTGAACTGGTCCCCCTACATAAAGGGGTATATCTGGATAAATATTTTCTTCTAATACATCATCAAGATTCAGGTTAGAAGCTTGATTCAGAATCAATCCAAAAGAACCTTGGTTAGTTTCGTGTTCACAAATAAGTACAACACTACGGTTGAAATTAGGATCCTTGAGAAAAGGTTCTGAGATAAGTATGGAGCCTTTTGTGACGTTTTTCATGGTAGGTATTTAAAGGATTATTGGTGAATTAAGGAATATTTATAAATCTTTGCAGGAATATCCTGAAAGGATAATGGTCGTAATGATATAGATTAAGTGCTATGGAGCTTAATTAAGAAGTTTAACTAAAAATACAATGCAAAACCTGAATCTCCAAACTACTTACCTACTTTTAGGCTCAAATTTGGGAAACAGAGAAGAAATTCTTGAAAATGCTATTGAATTAATTGAAAATAGAGTAGGGTTTGTGCTTAAACGTTCAAAATTCTATGAAACCGCTCCGTGGGGCGTAGATAATCAGCCTAATTATTTGAATATAGCCATTGCCGTAACTACAACTCTGAATCCTAATGAATTGTTGATAGAAACACAACAGATTGAAGAAACGTTAGGACGAGTACGACTAGAAAAATGGGGTGCAAGGCTAATTGATATTGATATTATTTTTTTCGGAGAACAAATTATTAACGAGCCAACCCTTGTAATACCTCATCCGTTGATGCATGAAAGAAATTTTGTGTTAGTACCCCTTGAAGAAATTGCCCCTGATTTTATACACCCAATTTTCCATAAAAGTATCATAGCATTATGTAATCTCTGTGCTGATATCGGGGAAGTAAAGCCTTATTTATGACCCACAGAATAGGGGAGGAGGAGTGTAAAAAAAGTGGTATTCCCGTTAGTATGCGCATTGATGCTCCCACCGTGAAGTTTTACAATACGATTGACCAAGGATAGCCCAACGCCATAACCTTTGATATTGGCAGTATTTTGGCTTCTATAGAAAGGTTCAAATACTAAAGCTATTTCCTTCTGAGGCATAGCGCCTGTGTTTTCAAACTGTACTTCAATCTGATTTTCCAGAAAACGAATGCATACTTTTACGGAGTGATTTTCTGAGAATTTACAGCCGTTTTCTAATAAATTCACAAAAGCAGTTTTGAGTAATTGTGCATTTCCTTGAATCACTAGCTGAGTATCTTCTTCTAATTCACTGGTGAAATTTACTTGTACCTGATAGTCCTTTTCAGCTTGTAATAATAAATCTCCCGCTTCCCAGATTATTTCATCAAGCCGTACTTCATCATACATCAGACTATGGTTCAAATCGCTTACTTTGGCTAGCTCCAATAAAGTATTTGATAGCTGACCTAACTCCCGAATATCTTGTCTGACAGATAGTAGCGTTGTTAAATACTGTTCTTCGCTTCTGCTTTTCAATAAGGTGACATCAATTTGTGACCCTATTTTCATCAAAGGATTTTTCATTTCATGAGATACATTCGAAACAAATAAATTTTGTAAACGAAATACCTCTCCAATTCTTTCTAGTAGCTCATTAAAGGTGGCAGTTAATTGCCCAATTTCATCTTTGGGGTTTTGAATCGTCAGTCGCTGATTAACGTTTTGAGGATAAATGGTCTTTACTTGTTTAATTACCTCAGAAATAGGCGACAAGGCACGAACAGAAAAATACCAACCCGTTACGGCCACTACGGCAATTACAATAAAAAACAACCCAAACATGGTGTTTTGTAAATTCTTTAAATCTCGCTCTCCAGATGAATCTACCGCCCCTGCAATGGTAACAACCCGATTGAAGCGGTCTCTATAAAGAATACCTACAATCTTAAAATCTCCTTGGGTAAATCTTGAAATGCGTTCTTTTCTTACCTGATTCAGCATTTCAGAAGAAATCTTGAACCCACTTGTGTCATTGGTAGAATATACTTTTAAATTCTCATAATCGTAAATAATGAGGTTTTCACGATAAAGAACATCTCTGTTGTTTTGATTAATTTTCTTGAGCAACTTAGAATTTACTTCATTAAATGTTACCAACAATTTTGCAGAGGTAGAAGCTTTTTGGGTAAGACGATTATAGAATTCTTCTTTTACGTAATTATAGCGTAAACCATAAATTACAATAAAAATCACCAAAACAATTACAGACACTAACAGTGTAAATTGTAAAGTAAGCTTTGCTCTAATTTGCATAATTTATGAGAACGTTTTTAAAGTTATTCTTCAACTTTTAATACATACCCAACACCATATTGGGTATGTATAAGTTTGGTGTCGTAATTTTTGTCAACTTTCTTGCGAAGCATCGTCATAAATACTTCGATAACGTTTGTGCCCATTTCAAAACGACTATCCCATACCTTTTCGGCAATATCTGCTTTGGAAATTACCTTCCCCTGATTTCTTAAAAGGTATTCTAACAAGGCAAACTCACGAGCGGTTAAATCAATTTTATTGCCAGCCCTAGTGACTAAATGGGCATCCAGATTCATTTCTAAATTATTATAGCTCAAAATATTGGTATTGCTAAGTAATGGCGCAACATGTGTACGTTTGCTTAATACCTTGATACGTGCCATGAGTTCCAGAAAATCAAAGGGCTTTACTAAGTAATCATCAGCCCCAGCATCAAACCCCATCAATTTTTCTTGAATACTCCCCATTGCCGTAAGCATTAGAATAGGCGTGACTACTCCTTCTTCACGAAGTTGCTTGCACAATTCAAGCCCATTAATACCCGGCATAATGATGTCGGTAACGATGATTTGATATTGATTTTTACGTGCAAGGTGTTTGCCGATGAGTCCGTCATAAGCTATATCTACTTCAAAACCATTTTCCTCTAATCCCTGTCGAAGCGATTGGAGTGTTTTGGGTTCATCTTCTATTAATAATATTTTCATGGATATTGTAGGTAAATACTTTATCAAAGATAAAATAAAAAACTCCGCAAGACACTTAAATTCTTGCGGAGCCATCACTAATTAAATTTTTTTATAGATTTTCAGAGACTTTTGATTTATCCATCGTTGCCATCGTTCCAAAAACATAATCCCAAAGCGGAGAAGATACCCCAAAAACAGCGTTACCATCTTTATAATGATGCACAGCATGGTTAATCCATAATTGCTTCATGAAGTTTTTAGGTGGAGCATACGCATGAACAGAATAATGTACTAACAAATACGCTGCATATCCCCAAATAAAACCTGGGAAGAAAGCGTAAGCTGCCTCGCCCATCAAAACAAAAAACAAAGAAAACAATGTTACAGCTACAATCACAGCCACGATAGGAGGCATCGCTAAACGAGTTTTGTCCTTAGGGTATTCATGATGTACACCATGAGCAATGTATTGAAATTTAGCTCTTGCTTCGGTTGTTGGTTCAATGTGATATACACTTCTATGTACCCAGTATTCAATGAATGTAAATGATATTGCACCAATGAAGAACAAAGCACCAATAGCCCAATTGGCTAATTCTGTATGAGTAAAGGCATAAAATCCAAGCACAAAACCTGCAACAAAAAATAAAGATACTGGAATGGCAATGTGTGTGTGCGATAGTTTCTCTAAGATTGGATTTTCAAATAATTGTTTAGAGCCACTATTTTTAGGTCTAATTTTTGTGTTTTTCGCTTCCATAATACTATTTTAGATAAGTAGGAGAGTTAGCGTATAAATTGTATTAATTTAATATTAAGAGCTTAATACCTATCATTTTGTTGAATTATAACGACAAAGATACTCAACTTTTATTTACAATAAAATACCATTTATCATGTTATTTAGTGATATTATGTATATCACTAATAGTCAGTCCGCTATGTTTGATTATTCTTGGGTGCTTTAGCTTTAATAATTAATCTTAACGATTGGTCATAGGTAATATAATTCCATAGCCAGTTAATAAATATCAATACCTTGTTTTTTACGCCTACAATAGCGATTAAGTGTACAAACATCCATGTAAGCCAAGCAAAAAAACCTTGAAAACGCCAAAAAGGTAAATCTACTACAGCTTTGTTTCTACCGATAGTAGCCATTGACCCCAAATCTTTGTATTTAAAATCTTCGAGGGCATTTCCTTTTAGTATATTTTTTAGATTAGTAGCCAGTAATTTACCTTGCTGTATCGCTGGTTGAGCTACTTGTGGATGACCATTCGGAAATTTATCCTCAGTCATATACGCTACATCACCAATCGCAAAAATGTTTTCATAGCCATCTACCAGATTTTGTCTATTTACTTTCAACCTTCCTCCACGAACCATGACTTCAGGCTTGATACCCTGTATCACATTCGCTTTTACCCCCGCAGCCCATACTAAATTGTTGGTTCGGATAGTAGTTCCATTATTAAAATAAACATGCTTACCATCAAAATCAGTCACTCGGGTATTGAGGTGGACAATTACGCCTAATTGTTCCAGATAATCTTTTGATTTAATTTGTGCATTAACAGACATCGGTCCTAATAATTCAGCCCCAGACTCTATAATGTGCACTTGCATCAAATTGAAATCTAGCTCTGGATAATCGTTTGGCAAAACCATTTTTTTCATTTCAGCCAACGTACCTGATACTTCCACACCAGTAGGTCCGCCACCTACTACGACCACATTCATCAAGCCGATTTTGTCTTCTTCTTGATCAGCCAATAAGGCTTTTTCAAAGTTTTCTAATAACCTATTCCTAAGCCCTAGTGCTTCGCTTACCGATTTCATGGGCAAAGCATTATCTTCAATATTTTGATTTCCAAAAAAATTGGTGTCGGCTCCAATCGCTAATACTAAATAATCGAAAGTAAGCTCGCCAATATTAGTTACAATAATGTTTTGCTCAGGGATAATCTTTGTTACAGTTGCCACCCTTACAAACACATTGTTGTAATGATGAAAAGCTAGCCGAAGCGGAAATGAAATGGCTGATGGTTCGAGCCCCGCAGTTGCTACTTGATAAAACAGCGGTTGAAATTGATGATAATTGTTTTTGTCAATCAGAACAACTTCAAAATCATCACTACCTGCTAATTCTTGGGCTAATTTTAGTCCTCCAAAACCCGCTCCAATGATTACTACTCTCTTACGATTACTTTCTTGAATGTTCAGGGGCATACTGTTCTTAATTTAGGATATCTACAGCACAGGGTTGGGGTGGAAATTTCCAACTTTTAGCTGTCACTTCTTCATAGTAACGTTCATATAGGGGTAAAATATTGGCAATATCAAATTCTTTGGCTCTTTCATGGGCATTATGTTTGAATCGGGCTAATACTTCATCATCTTCAAGAATTGATATAGCATTTTTTGCCATATCGTCAGTATCTCCAATTTTCGAAACATAACCTGTTACACCATTAATGTTTACTTCAGGCAAGCCACCAGCATCTGATGAAATAATTGGAACTTCACAAGCCATTGCTTCTAGTGCTGCCAAGCCAAAACTTTCTTTTTCAGAAGTCAGTAAAAATAAATCTGCCAATGAAAGTACTTCCTCTATTACATCTAATTTCCCTAAAAATCTTACGTCTTGTTGTACGCCCAATTCTCTACAAAGCATTTCAATAGAAGTACGTTCTGGACCATCGCCAACTAAGAGTAACTTAGAGGGAATCTTCTGATTTACTTTATGAAAAACATGTACCACGTCCTCAATTCTCTTTACCTTCCTGAAATTTGAGGTATGCATTAGCAATTTTTCCCCATTTGGACAAATCGCTATTTTAAAATGATCTTTACGAAGCTTTTTAAAACGCTCCAAATCGATAAAATTAGGAATCACCTCAATTTTACTGACAATTTCAAATTCTTCATAAGTATCATTTTTCAAACTTTCAGAAACTGCTGTTACCCCGTCGGACTCGTTGATAGAAAAAGTAACGACAGGCTCAAAGGAAGGGTCTTTGCCTACTAAAGTAATGTCTGTTCCATGCAAAGTGGTGATAAAAGGAATGTGAATACCTTTTGATTTTAGAATTTGTTTAGCCAAATAAGCCGCCGAAGCATGCGGAATAGCATAATGAACATGTAATAAATCGAGCCTTTCATTGAGAACTACGTCAACTATTTTACTTGCCAATGCCGATTCGTAAGGAAGGTATTGGAAAAGTGGATAGCTGGATACACTCACTTCGTGATAGTAGATATTTTCGTTAAAAAAGTCTAACCTTGAAGGTTGTGAATAGGTGATAAAATGTACTTCATGACCTGCCTTAGCAAGTGCCTTACCTAATTCTGTGGCTACTACACCACTACCTCCGTAAGTAGGATAACAAACAATTCCGATTTTCATTAATCTAATATTGAAGCGGTTCGCCGCACGTTGTGGATATGTAAAGTTAAGTCTTAGCGAATAGACTTATTAAGAGACTAACACACAAAAACAAAAAAAAATCTCTTTAAGTCACTAAAAAGTTTTTTAAGGGACGAAAATGGAATAAATTTGGTTGTTAGAGTAAATCGTTTATCCCACTGTTGCTGTTTAATTCACGAAAGCTAGCCTTTAACAAAATGTTGAGAACCCCTCGTAAAGTAACATATCTACAAGTAATTATGGGCTTTAGTCGACTAATCCGTTGGCAGAATTTAGCAATTATCGTATTTACCCAATATTTCACAAGGTATTTCCTAATTCGTGATAAACCGCTTTCTTTTACTCACTTATTTGAAATTTTATTCGAAAAAAACTTATTTCTCATCTCGTTGGCTACTGTGTTTATTGCCGCCTCAGGCTATATCATTAACGATTATTACGACATTAAGATTGACCTTGTCAATAAACCAGATAGGGTAGTGATTGGGCGATATATCAAAAGAAGATGGGCATTATTGATACACCAATTTTTTAATGGTGCTGGCATAGCATTAGGACTATTAGTAGATAAAAAAATAGCCTTAGTAAACCTATTTGCCGTTTTTTGTTTGTGGCTCTATTCAAATCAACTAAAAAGATTACCCTTTTGGGGGAATTTAATGGTAGCTATCCTCACGGGTTTTTCTTTATTAGTGTTGGCTGTTTATTATCCCGGACATCAGCGTCAGGTATGGGTATATGCTACTTTTTCGTTTTTTATTACTTTAATTAGGGAAATAATTAAAGACATGGAAGATGTGAAAGGGGACGAACTGCACGGGTGCAAAACACTTCCTATCATTTGGGGGATTGCTCGCACCAAAAGGCTCGTTTTTGGATTTATAGCAATATTTATTTCCATTTTGTTTGTATTAGCTACACAGTTGCCTAATCAGCGAGTAGCTTATATTTTTCTAGTACTGATGTTCCCCGTAGGTTTTTTGACCTATAAATTAGTATATGCCGATAAGCCAGACGACTTTGCTTTTCTAAGTAATGCTTGTAAAATGATTATGCTGATAGGTGTGCTAACGATGATATTTGCATAGAAATGCCAAAGTTACATAAAATAAAAAGAGGCCTCGCTTAAGCGAAGCCTCTGAATAATCATCATTAAAGTTTATCAAAAATGTTCAAAACCTGGGGACGTAACATTAATCAATGTGCCAGATTTCATCATTAGTTTTACGCCATCAACATCGTTTGTCATATAGCCCAAAAAGCTAATATCAGCCATATTTTTGATGGTTTCAAAATCTTCTTGTTTTACGGTAAATAATAACTCATAATCTTCACCACCATTCAAGGCTGCCGTCATCGGACTAAAATTCAATTCAGTAGCCACTAAATATGTTTGGTCGTCGATTGGAATTTTATCTTCAAAAATCACTGCACCCGTGCCCGAGTTTTTACAAAGATGTAGTAACTCAGAAGCCAATCCGTCTGAAACATCAATCATTGATGTAGGGACAACCCCTAAATCACGCAATTCATAGATTACATCCATTCTTGCATTCGGTTTCAATTGGCGCTCTATCACATAATCTTTGTCTTTATCTAACTGAGGTTGCATATCTGGATTAGCCAAGAATACCTGTTTTTCTCTTTCAAGGGTTTGTAGACCAATCAAGGCAGCACCCAAATCGCCCGAAACGCAAATAATATCATTTGTCTTGGCAGTATTTCTTAAAACGATATTCTTTTTTTCAGCAGTACCCAATGCCGTAATCGAAATCACTAGTCCAGCACGCGAAGCGGAAGTATCACCACCTACCAAATCTACTTTATATTCATCACAAGCTATCTTGATTCCTTCATACAATTCTTCAATGGCTTCTACTGAAAAACGATTGCTCAACCCTAGGCTAACCGTAATTTGCTTAGGAATAGCATTCATCGCTGCAATGTCAGAAACGTTCACTGCAACAGCCTTATAGCCTAAATGTTTAAGGGGTGTATAAGCTAAATCGAAATGTACGCCTTCCATCAAAAGATCAGTAGACACTACTAATTCTTTGCCAGCGGTATCAATAATGGCAGCATCATCGCCAATGCCTTTGATAGTTTCGGGATTAATATTTTGAAATTTTGAATCGATTAACTTTATCAAGCCAAATTCTCCGATTGTACTTAATTCTGTTCTTGTTTCCATGATACAAAGTTACGTTGGATTTTGTGATTGAGACAACCGAAGGATTGATATTTTAGGGAAAAGAAAAAAGCCACCCAGTTACGGATGGCTTCGGTGCAATAATTTATGTTTGGTTTAAGGATTTACTAATTGTAAATTAACAATTTTATTGCCAGCTTTTATATCAGCTTGCAAAGATTCCAAGGTAACAGCAGCGCCAGTACCATCAATACTAACAATAGTGAATTCTATTGTACCTGTAGTACCTGTAGGGTTGCTTCCTGCTGCGTTTTTCAAGCCTGTAAGGCTTAAAGTTTTATCTGAGTTAGTTAAAGTCCAGCTTCCTGTGAAAGTCGAGTTGTCTTTAGCAGTTAATGTAGCCGCCCCTGATGAAGTTAAGCTTAATTTATAATAACTATATCCAGCCTCGATGTTGGTTGCTTTTGTTTTGTTATAAACTTCAACACCAGCTTCTTTAGCAATACTTACTGTGAATGTTTTAGTTAGCTTTTCTTTCACAGATGGCTCAACTGGATTTTTACCACCACAGCTACTTAATACTAAGATAAATGCAAAGAGAATAGGAAGGGATAGAATTAATTTTTTCATTACCATGTTAGATTTTTAATTTTTGAGAGATAAAAATGATAAAATAAATTGATTTCAGCAAATTTGATACAATATATAAAAAATAATTATGCTAAAAAAATACTCGAAATCTCAACTATCGTTAAGAAATGGTCAAGACCGTGATGAAATCTGGGTAGCTTACAAAGGTCATATTTATGATGTTACACATTCCAGACTTTGGCGTAATGGTAAACATTACGAACATTGGGCTGGCCAAGACTTAACTGATGAGCTAAAAGACGCACCACATACTGATAAAGTTTTTGAAAAATTTGTTGTTGTGGGTGAATTGGTTTAGTTACTTTTATATGACTACTACACCTAAAAAAAGGTTGCATTTCATTTTTATAATAATACATTTTAAATAGAAACAATGATTTTAATTGCAGAAAGTGGCTCAAGTAAAACAGATTGGCGAATGATTGCTCCCAACGGAAGCGTATCTCAAGTCAAAACGATTGGGTTGAATCCATATTATCAAACTACTGATTCTATTATTGAAGAATTACAGAAAAATTTATTGCCTTCTCTTAACAATCAGGTAGTTTCTGAGGTTTTTTATTATGGTACGGGTGTGACTAACGATGAAAAAGCAGATATTATTCGTTTGGCTTTTAAAGCAATTTTTACGGAGGTAAAATCTGTTGAGGTTCATAGTGATATGTTGGCGGCTGCACGTGCTTTGTGTGGACACACTGCTGGCATTGCCTGTATTTTAGGAACGGGTTCCAATTCTTGTTTTTATGATGGCAATGATATTACTTTTCAAGTACCACCTTTAGGTTTTTGGTTAGGCGACGAAGGCAGCGGAGGCTATCTTGGCAAACAATTAGTATTAAGCTATTTACACAAAGAAATGCCACTGGATATCCGTGAAAAATTTGAAAAGCGTTTCGGTATCAAAGACCGTCTGGAGGTGTTAGATAATGCTTATCTGAAGCCTTTTCCAAATCGTTATTTTGCTTCTTTTTCAAAATTTATTTTTGATAATCGAAATAATCAATTTACGTTTAAGTTAGTAACAGACGCTTTCGGTTTATTCTTTGAAAAATACTTATTGAAGTATCCCGATTATCAGCAGTACAAAGTTCATTTTACGGGTTCTGTCGCTTTTTATTATTCAGATATTCTTAGAAGGGTAGCTATCGAAAATGGCTTTAGCATAGGAATAATTATGGAAAGCCCCATCGCAGGATTAACATTATATCATAAGCCAACAAAGTTGTAAAACCTTACTAAAAAATGAATTCTGTTCGGCTTTTAGGCGTTTAAAATAAAGAGATAGTTCTTAGCTATATCAGAAGATGACGCTTAACCTTTTAAAAAAGATACATATTTATGGCTAATTATATTTTTGTATTACTTTTTTAGTAAAGAGTTATATTTTTGGTAGATTTTTGTCAAGCTTTGACCTTAGAATTGTAAATTAGGAAATGGTTTTAGTGATAATGTACAATTAAAAAAGGAGAATAATTTCATGGTAAATTACGATAGAAATTTAGGCACAAAACAGAAGGCTCTTCGCATCAATCTAGACCGCAGGATTTATGGCTCTTTTGCTGAAATCGGGGCGGGGCAAGACGTTGCGGCTAATTTTTTTAAGTCTGGTGGAGCATCAGGTACAATTGCAAAAACCATCTCAGCATACGATATGGCTTTTTCGGATGCGATTTATGGAGAAGAAGAGTCAGGGCGATATGTAGTAGAAGCTCGCCTAATGAAAATGCTTACGCGTGAGTATAAGTTATTGAATGTACGCTTGACGGAAATGGCCTCAGAACGTACATTTTTTGCTTTTGCTGATACAGTGGCTGCTTTAAACTATCAAAAAACAAATGACCCTCATGGTTGGATTGGACTACGTTTCCAACTTGAGCCAAATGGTGCACCAAACGATGTTGTTATTCACGTAAGAATGAAAGACAATGATAACGTACTACAGCAACAGGCTTTGGGGGTTATCGGTGTAAACCTGATGTATGGTTGTTTTTATTACAATGCTCAACCCGAAATTTTACTTCAATCTTTGATGGATGATTTATCCTCAGATAGAATTGAGATTGATATGATTCGTTTTCGTGGGCCAGATTTTAAAGAGGTAGACGACCGCTTGATGTCGCTGCACCTTGTAAAAAATGGATTTACCAATGCAGCACTTTTTGGTCCAGATGGCAATGTAATGCAACCTTCAGAAGCGTTCTATAAAAAACATATTGTAGCAGTGCGTGGTCGTTTCAGACCAGTGACTAATGTTTCTTTAGATATGATCAAAACGGGCTTGAAGCAGTTTGAAGCTGAGCCTGATGTGGATGATGATAAAGTGGTTTTATTAGCCGAGCTTACTTTAAAGAATTTACAAGCTGGCGGAGAGCAAATCAATGAAAGAGATTTCCTAGACCGTGTAGATATATTATGTTCACTCGGTCACACAGTATTGATTTCAAACTTCCATGAATATTATCGTCTAGTACAATACTTATGTGGTTTTACTAAATTAAGGATGGGTTTGATTCTGGGAATGCCTAACCTCGATTATATCTTTGAAGAAAAGCATTACACGAATATTGCAGGGGGAATTCTTGCGGCTTTCTCAACATTGTTTGCTCCTAAAATTAAATTGTATTTGCATCCAATGTTGAATGCTGAGGGAGAAATTGTAACTACTAAAGAATTTACTCCTCCTTCGCACCTGAAAGGGTTGTTCCAGTATTTGCAAGACAACGATAAATTTGCCGATATTAAACAATATGATAAGGACTTGCTGAAAATTAATACTGATGCGGTGTTGAGATTAATACAGTCTGGCGAGCCTGGATGGGAGGAATTAGTACCGCCAGTAGTGTCTAAATTGGTAAAAGGGAATTGTTTATTTGGATATCCTTGTGAAGTAACGCCTGCATAAGAAACTAGAACGGCTAATTCTCAAATCCTTCCTATTAGGCGGTGACTTAAGTCACTGCCTAATAGGAAGGATTTGATTTTTTTACAGTTTAATAGCTCTCACTACTTCTCTTTTTCCCCATATACCTACATGCTTTTCTACTTTAAATCCTGCTTGTTCCATCGCTCTTCTTACAACCGTTTTTGAGCAATAAGTAGTCAAGAATCCCCCTTTTTTTAAGAAAGATGCCACATGGGTAAATGTCTCTACCGTCCAGAGTTCTGGTTGTGAAGAAGGAGCAAAGGCATCATAATAAACTACATCAAATAGTTGTGATGTCTTAAAATCTTGAAGCGTACAGTTTACTTTTCGAAGTGAAAAATTAGGCGATATTTCAATATTTTCATGCCAATTTACATGATGAAGTTTTTGAAGCAAATCAGTTTCAGTACCAGTCTGATAATTCAATGATGATACATCTTCTTCTGAAATTGGAAAAGGCTCAAGAGTGGTATACTGCACTTGGAGGTTGTTCTTTTGTGCCTCTAAGGCTGTTACCAAAGCATTTAAGCCAGTGCCGAAACCTATTTCTAAAATATTAATCTCATTCGTTTCTTGCATTTTAGCCAACAATCCCAATTCAATATATACTCTTTGGGTTTCGTCTAAAGCACCACGAACGGAATGATAATATTGGTTAAACTCTGTGCTGAATAAAGTAGTAAAACCGTCGTCAGTAATTCTTACTCGTTGCATTTTTTTTTTAGACAAAAGATTTTTAGACACAAGATACAAGACAAAAGATTATAGATACAAGACAAAACTAATTACAAGATTTTAGCATTAAAAGTAGGTCAAAAATCTGTATAAATTTTTCTGTTTTTGAGGTATATTTTTCACTTTTAATTTAAAGAATAAAGACTTGAATCTGAAAGTTTATGCTATCAAATTCAAGTCTTAAAATTCTTGTGTCTTTTATCTTGATTCTTCTATCTCGGGACTAAAGCATCTCCACAAAACTATCAAACAAATAACGAGAATCGTGTGGGCCTGGTGATGCTTCAGGGTGGTGCTGAACCGAGAAAGCAGGTTTGTCTACTCTTCTTAAACCTTCCACCGTTTTGTCGTTTAGGTTAATATGAGTAAGTTCTACATTTTCGTTCGCTTCCAATTCTCCCATTTTTACGGCAAAACCATGGTTTTGTGAAGTAATTTCTGATAAACCAGTTACCAAGTTTTTCACAGGGTGATTTAAACCACGGTGTCCGTTTTTCATTTTATACGTTGAAAGACCAGACGCTTGTGCCAAAATTTGGTGTCCTAAACAGATACCGAAAGTAGGGCTATTGTTATCAACAATCTCTTTTACAGTTTCAATAGCGTAAGGCATTACCGCAGGGTCGCCTGGGCCATTAGAGATAAAATATCCGTCAGGATTCCACGCTTGCATCTCTGAATATGGCGTTTTAGCAGGGAATACTTTCAAATAACAATCTCTATCAGTAAGGTTACTTAGAATACTTTTCTTTACACCTAAGTCTAATACAGCCACTTTGTGTTCAGCATCAGGATTGCCCAAGAAATAAGATTCTTGTGTACAAACTTTTGATGAAAGTTCAAGTCCTTCCATTTGAGGCACTTTAGCCAACTCCTTTTTTAATTCTTCCACATCTAAGATTTCAGAAGAAATAATACAGTTCATCACACCTACTTCACGAATGTGACGTACAATTTGACGTGTATCAACTCCTGAGATTCCTACGATTCCTGCTTTCTCAAAGTAATTTTGCAAAGAGCCATCAGATGTTTTACGTGAATGGATTGGTGAAAATTCATTACAAACCATTCCTGAAATTTTTATAGAGCCTGACTCTTCTTCTAAATCGTTAACAACTCCATAATTACCGATATGAGAAGTCGTATTTACAATTACTTGTCCGAAATATGAAGGGTCAGTATAAATTTCCTGATAGCCAGTCATACCTGTATTGAAGCAAATTTCTCCGCCACTCGTCCCGATTTTCCCAAGGGCATTCCCTCTAAAAACTGTACCGTCTTCCAACAACAAAATAGCTGCTTGGCTTTGTGTTACTTTCATTTGATTGTTTCTTGGTTACTGTAAAGATTGTACTATAAAAAAGGAGGTCAATTAATTTGACCTCCTAATAAAAATATTTTTAGAAACGATAAAACAGCCTTTTTTTGAAGGTAAATCTTTGGACATTTCCCAAAAGTTACTTGTAAAAACTGCTTGTATCATCATTTGTTTCATTTCTGGTACAAAGATAGGGAATAAAAGATTTTTGGACAAATCCAATATTCTTAATTTTGAAATAGAACATAAATTTATCGAAAAACATTCATCATCATGAATAATAAAAAAAGCACAAACCCCAAAGAGCCTGTGCTTTTAATAGCTTGTTTATTGAAAACAGGTTTTCAATAACGATATTTTATTACAATACAGCTTCAGCCAAAACTAAAATTTTGTTGTTCAATACTTCAACAACACCACCATCAATGATGAATTCTTGTTTGTCAGCCGCTAATGTTCCTTTTCCTAATGTCGAAACGATAGGAGCGTGGTCTTTCAAAATTTGAAAAGAACCATCTGTACCTGGTAGCGTAACAACGTCTACTTCACCAGAGAACACTTTCTTGTCGGGAGTAATAATTTGTAAATTCATTTTTTTTCAGTTTATGAGTGTATGAGTTAGAAGTTTATGAGTAAAACCTTACTCATAAACTCATTTACTCCTAAACTTTATTTCGATGCTTCAGCTACTAATCTTTCTCCTTTAGCAATAGCATCTTCGATACTACCTACTAAGTTAAAAGCAGCTTCAGGAAGGTGGTCATAATCTCCATCAATGATTGCGTTGAATCCTTTGATAGTGTCGTTAATATCAACCAATACTCCTTTTAAACCTGTAAATTGTTCAGCCACAAAGAATGGTTGTGACAAGAAACGTTGTACACGTCTAGCACGAGATACTACCAATTTATCATCTTCAGATAATTCGTCCAAACCAAGGATGGCGATAATATCTTGTAATTCTTTATAACGTTGAAGAATCTCTTTAACACGTTGAGCAGTGTTATAGTGAACATCACCTAAAATACTTGGAGATAAAATACGTGATGAAGAATCTAATGGATCCACGGCTGGATAGATACCTAATTCAGCAATCTTACGAGATAATACTGTAGTAGCATCTAAGTGAGTAAACGTAGTAGCAGGAGCAGGGTCAGTTAAGTCATCGGCAGGTACATAAACAGCCTGTACTGAAGTAATTGAACCTCTTTTTGTTGAAGTAATACGTTCTTGCATCGCACCCATTTCAGTAGCAAGCGTTGGTTGGTAACCTACCGCCGAAGGCATACGACCTAAAAGAGCCGATACCTCTGAACCTGCTTGTGTAAAACGGAAGATGTTATCAATAAAGAAAAGGATATCACGTCCTTGGTCTTCACCTTCAGCATCACGGAAATATTCAGCAACTGTCAAACCTGAAAGAGCAACTCTAGCACGGGCTCCAGGAGGTTCGTTCATTTGACCGAACACCAAAGTAGCTTGAGAACCTAAAAGAGCCTCTTCGTCTACTTTAGATAAATCCCACTCTCCTTTTTCCATTGCGTGTTTGAAATCTTCACCGTAACGAATTACGTTTGATTCAATCATTTCACGCAATAAGTCATTACCCTCACGAGTACGCTCACCAACACCAGCAAATACCGAAAGACCTTCGTAAGCTTTAGCGATGTTGTTGATAAGTTCCATAATTAATACAGTCTTACCCACACCAGCACCACCAAATAAACCAATTTTACCACCTTTTACATAAGGAGCAAGCAAGTCGATTACTTTGATACCTGTGAAAAGCACCTCAGTTGAAGTTGCCAATTCGTCATACTTTGGAGCAAGACGGTGGATTGGCATTGATTTGTTAGATTTAGGCTGAGGAATACCATCAATAGCCTCTCCAACTACATTGAAAAGACGTCCTTTGATGCTTTCTCCAGTTGGCATAGACATTGGTTGACCTAAGTCATAAACGTCTTGACCTCTTTGAAGTCCTTCTGTTCCTTCCATTGCAATGGTACGAACTCGGTCTTCACCTAAATGTTGTTGTACTTCGAGAATAACTTTGGTGCCGTTGGCTTTTGTAACCTCCAAGGCATTCAAAATTGTGGGGAGATGAGAGTTAGCACCCTCGAAGCTCACGTCCACAACCGGTCCGATTACTTGCGTAACTTTCCCTATATTGACTGCATTTGCCATTTGTATTGTGATTTTGTTATCTGATTGTCAAGTGATTACGTTTTTTATGTACTTAACGTAGTATTTCAGACTGCAAAACTACTTGGTAAAATTCAAATTAACAATTCTGTTTTTGGATTTTTACCATATTTTTTGCTTAAAAAGTATCGTTTTGTTGGATTGGTTTAAGAGGGAGCCTTAAAAATTATGATTTTTTCATGGTTTTTAGGACAGAATCACTTTTTGCTCAATATCTTCTTAAAAGTATCCATTTCAACTCTTTTTGCAAATTCAGTAATTTTGACGGTTTACTATAATGTTATTTCTTAATAGACTTAAGGAAGTTTGGATAAAAAAATACTTTAAACTGTAAATAATTTGCCAGACTTTCAACAAAGCATAATAATTACCAAATTTGTGCATTAGTAGTATTAGCAAAAACATTACTGC